>NZ_JACJTH010000031.1:0-8288 GCF_014698595.1 Synechocystis sp. FACHB-908
CTGGCTATCTGTGATGTCCGTGCTGTAAAATTCTCGAATTATCATTAATTATGGTGAAAATTTTATTCTTTTCACCATTTTCCATTCTTCACCCTACTTTTCAAACACGCTCTTAGGATCTATTCCAACGACAAGACTAGATCGGAAATTGGGGGAATTATCGAGTGAAACCTTACAAAGCATAAGACAAGGGATAATTTTTCATTAGCTTTGGAATAATAATCAGCCTATTTAGGGAGCAAAATAACAGCGATTAAGCCCCTGGGATTCAGCAACATAAAGGGATTGATCAACGCTGATCGTTACTATGCCATGCAAAAAGGAGGCATTGTGGCGTCCGGGGAAACCCAAACCTTGAGCCAGGAAGTTATCCAAAAATTCTTGGCCGTTTAATCTTTCCAGATTTTTCTCCACTGCCGGATTAATGGTATTTTTTCGGGTGTCGTAACCCTAAAGAGGAATTTAATCTGTGAACGTGATTCCCACAACTATCGCCGATGTGTTGATTTTGGAGCCCAAAGTCTTTGGCGATGAACGGGGTTTTTTCTTTGAGAGCTACAACGACAAGGTTTTCCAGCAGGCAGTGGGCATAGAACCCCATTTTGTGCAGGACAATCATTCCTTTTCTCGTCAGGGGGTAGTGCGGGGGTTACATTATCAAATCCAGCATCCCCAGGGAAAATTAGTTCGGGTGGCCCGGGGAGAAATTTTTGATGTGGCAGTGGATCTGCGCCGTAATTCCCCTAGTTTTGGCCAGTGGGTGGGTTGTGTGCTCAATGACCACAATAAAAGACAGCTATGGATTCCCGCCGGTTTTGCCCACGGTTTCGCCGTTCTTTCCCCGGAGGCAGAGGTGCTGTATAAAGCAACGGATTACTATGCACCGTCCTATGAGCGCACCCTATTGTGGAATGACCCGGCCATTGGCATTGATTGGTCGTTAACCACCACTCCCCTATTATCTCTCAAGGATCAACGGGGTCTTCCCCTAGCCGAAGCGGAGGTGTTTGATTTTTAAGTTCGCCTCTTTCCTGAATTACCCAAAAGTTTGCTGGAGAAGAATCAAGGACTCATTTTCTCCAACCCTAAGAAGAAGGGGGCAAAACATCCGCTCCTCCCGTCGTCTGGCCAAATTTTTGCCGGAGCCATTGCCAAATTTTTCCCAGTAATTGTTCCAAGCCGTACACCAGACGATCAAGCCATTCCAAGCACCAAACCAAGACGTGTTTGTCATAGCCCAAACTCTGGGCCTGGGTTTCAATCCAATCAAAAGCGGTTTCCAATTCTTGGGGCGATCGCCTTTGATGGGCCATTTGCCCCGTGGAGTGAAGCGATTTTCCTTGGGGTTTAGTCTCCCCTTGGGCAGACACAACTTTTTCCTCTAATTCATCTAAAGCCCAATCCTCCTCCAGCCAGGGATCTTGCGCCACCATCCCAGGGGGACTGGGGAAAACGGAATTTACCAAGGCGGATTGCTTACGGCCAGGGTGTTTACGACCACGGCGATTAGGGGCGATCGCCGGGGAATTATTACCAGGAACCAACGCAAAATTGTGGGGATTTTCAATGCTTTCCTCTGTCCATTGTTCAACGGTATGGGCTGTGGTAGCGGATCCATTGCCTTGGCCCAGTAGAGGCGTAACCATGGCGGGCATGGGCAAATCAGCAAACAATTCTTCCCAAGCCAACCACGGACTGGAATTTTCCCCTGGTAAAACAGGATTATTTCCCCCTTCCCCTGCCAACGATTGGGCTGAACCACTTCTCTGGGGACCGAAAAAGTAGGCGATCGCCGCTTGGAGAATCACTTTTAACTCGAACGGATCAGGGCCATTAACCGGATGGCGATCGGAATTGAATAATTGCTCGAGGGTTTGTTGTACCCGATGCTGTAAACCCTGCCCCAGATGTTGCACTGTAGGGGGCAGCACTTCGACAATTTGTTGGGATAGTTGTTGAGATTTAACTACGGTGGCTTCAATAACGGGTTGTTGTCCCAGGGTTGTGGCAGTCTGGGTGAGCCAATGTTTTAAGCCATTAAGATCGGGGGTTGAAACCGCTGTGGGGATAATGGCCCCGGTGGATTGTCCCAAGGTCGTTAAGGGCGGTCTAGTTTGCCAACGGTAAATGCCCTGCCAGAGCCAATCCAGGGGCGCAATCACTCGGGGTTGTCGTTCCAGATCCCCACTCTGGTCACTTTTGCCGGTAATCAGAGGGATACCCCGCCAATTTTGGGCCTGTAAAGCCCATTGCCGACGACGTTGATAATGCCATTGGGCCAACTCCCGCCGGATTTGTTGTTGCAATTGTTGCTGTTGCTCCGAGGAAAACACATCCAGAGTCAAATTGTCTTTGGTGGTCAGCACTAACCGGCGATCGCCACAACGGGAAGCTAAACCTTGAATAACAATGGCATTGTTGTCAGTTTGGAAAATGCTTTTAACCTGTTCCCCCAATTTAGCTAGCAGGGATGGGTGGGCACTGGGGGGTAAAGCCGGTTTTTCTGGCTGTCCGGGTAAAGCTAGGTCTTGATTATGAACTGAAACAATATTTTCCCCAGGGGATTGATGATTGACTAAAGCGGAGAAATCTTGGACTAAAACTAAACCCTGACCAGTTTGCTCCACTTCAGCATGGTCAAACCAAGCTTGGAGGGAGGTAAGTACCGTTTCAATGGGCTGGTCAACGGCGATCGCCAAATCTCCCCTATCCCCAGAATTTACCTTGTCTCCATCTTTTCCGGCAGGTAAAACCCGTTGATGCTGATTGCCCCCGCTCCCCAACACTGGCCCTAACCACTTTTCTGGATGGAGTAACCAGTAAAAGGGATAAATTAAAGCCTGTACGCCCCATTCCGCAGCCACCCGCAGATGACGTACTGTTTCCCCCAGGCGATCGCGTAACCGTTGGGATTGGCGATTGAGATTGGTAAAAAGACGACTCTTATAGGGGCCACGGGAACTAGACATGGGGGCTACCGATTACCAATGAAACACTCACAATGCTCAAAGACCAAAGTGATCAGATTGTGTTCTATCCTACCCCGACTAGATGGGGCTGACCGACTTCGCATAGAATCTAACAGGGATATAAAACCCCTTCCCCTTTATCTACTGCAAATTGTACTATGGTTTCAGAACGCATTTTGCCTGAATTGAACACCGCAGAAATTTCCCTGGACAGAGAAACCGCCTTAGTGCTTTACGAAGACATGGTCCTGGGTCGCTTCTTCGAGGATAAATGCGCTGAGATGTATTACCGGGGCAAAATGTTTGGTTTTGTCCACCTCTACAACGGCCAGGAAGCGGTGTCCTCTGGGATAATCAAAGCCATGCGCCAGGATGAGGATTACGTTTGCAGTACCTATCGAGACCATGTTCATGCCCTCAGTGCGGGAGTTCCAGCTCGGGAAGTAATGGCGGAACTGTTTGGTAAGGAAACCGGTTGCAGTCGGGGTCGGGGTGGTTCTATGCACCTATTTTCCTCGGCCCATAATCTCCTGGGGGGCTTTGCGTTCATCGGGGAAGGGATTCCCGTGGCCCTGGGAGCGGCGTTTCAAACTAAGTACCGCCGGGAAGTGTTGAAAGATGACGGCTACGACCAAGTTACCGCCTGTTTCTTCGGTGATGGCACCAGTAATAACGGCCAGTTTTTTGAATGCCTGAACATGGCCGCCCTGTGGAAACTGCCCATTCTGTTTGTGGTGGAAAATAATAAATGGGCGATCGGTATGGCCCACGAGCGGGCAACGTCCCAACCAGAAATCTACAAAAAAGCCAGTGTGTTCAACATGGTGGGGGTAGAAGTGGATGGTATGGATGTGGTGGCAATGCATAAAGTAGCAACGGAAGCAGTGGCTAGGGCCAGGGCAGGCGAAGGGCCTACCTTGATTGAAGCGTTGACCTATCGTTTCCGGGGTCACTCCCTAGCGGATCCCGATGAACTCCGTTCTGCCGAAGAAAAACAGTTTTGGGCTGCCCGGGACCCAATTAAGAAATTTGCCGCTTTCATGACGGAACACGAATTAGCCAGCAATGAAGAGCTAAAGGCGATCGATAAACGCATTCAAGAAGTAATTGACGATGCCCTGGCCTTTGCCGAGTCTAGCCCCGAACCCAATCCCGAAGATCTGAGGAAATATATTTTCGCCGATTAGTATGCTGGGGGAGCGGCGCAATACGTTCACCGTTTGGGAGAATGGAATAGTTAACCGTGGGAGTTTGTTTATGATTGTGCTCCTGATCGATTAACTGCCTATTTTTCCTCCTACCCCCTGTGCATGGAATCTAAGTTGCTGAGTGCAAATCAAGGCTTTGGCCCGGTTTTAAGAAATTCCCGCTTTTTGTTCCTCTGGGTTGGCCAAATTTTCTCTCAGTTGGCCGACAAGTTTTATCTAGTTTTGATGATTGCCCTGATCGCCAACCATTACCAGGGGGAAAATCAATCCATTAGCGGTTGGGTGTCGGCCATTATGATCGCCAACACGATTCCGGCGGTGCTATTTGGCTCCTTAGCTGGGGTCTACGTTGACCGCTGGCAAAAGAAACAGGTGTTGGTAGTCACTAACTTTTGCCGGGGCATTTTGATTTTGCTGTTGCCGTTTCTGCTCTGGTTCGGCGATCGCCAGAATATTAACTTGCCAGTAGGATGGCTACCTAGTTTTCTACGTCGTTGGCAAACAGAAGAACACCAGTATTTTGCTTTGCCCTTGGGTTTTGCGATTCTGTTGGTGGTTACCTTTGCGGTGTCCACCCTAACCCAGTTTTTTGCCCCGGCGGAGCAATCGGCCACTCCCTTGGTGGTGCGGCGGCGGAATCTATTGGCGGCCAATTCCCTCACTACCTTAACCATGATGGGGGTGCTGATTGTGGGTTTTGCCATCGGGGAACCCCTGCTTAGCTTGGCGGATAGTCTTTTCCCCCGGGCTGGAGATCTGGGACCGGTGCTGGTGGTGGCAAGTTGTTACTTGATGGCCGGCATTGTGTTGCTAATGCTGAAAACAGGGGAAAAGCAAGCTGATCCGGACTTGGTCCACCCCCATGTGCTGAGTGATATCCAAGATGGCATCCGTTATCTCCAGGAAAATCATCGGGTACGCAATGCCCTGATTCAATTATTGATTTTATTTTCCATTTTTGCTGCTCTATCCGTACTGGCGGTGAGTATGGCGGCCCAACTACCGGGGTTAAAGGCTTCCCAATTCGGTTTTTTACTAGCTTTTGGTGGTTTGGGTATGGCGATCGGAGCCTTGAGCATTGGTTACATTGGCCAACGGTTTTCCCCCACGGAATTGGCACTCTGGGGCTCCCTGGGCATGGGGGTTTGTCTGACCGGATTAGCCCTGTTTGACCACAGTTTAGTGCTGACTTTTATTGCCATCACCATCATGGGTTTTTTCGCTGCCATGGTGGGGGTGCCCATGCAAACGCTGATGCAGGTGGAAACGGACCCGGAATTCCACGGCAAAGTATTTGGCCTGGAAAATAACGTCAATAATATTGCCCTGTCTTTGCCCTTGGCCCTGGCGGGGGTAGCGGAAAGTTTATTTGGTTTAACCCCAGTGTTGCTATTCTTGGCAGCGGCGGCGATCGCCGGAGGAATTTTGAGTTGGTATATCAATGAAAACAGTCCCTCTGTGGCCCCCCGTAAGGAAAAAGGATCTTCCTCTTCTAGCTAGTTAATTGTTGATAGTTACCACCACCGGAGCATGGTCACTGGGTTTTTCCCAACCCCTGGGTTCCCTATCTATCCAACATTTTTGGGCCTGGTCGTAGAGTTGGGGAGTTAGATAATGGTGGTCAATGCGCCACCCCCGGTTGCGACTAAAGCCCCTAGTGCGATAATCCCACCAACTGTAATGGCCCGTTTCTTCGGTAAATTTACGGAAAGCATCCTGCAAATTGGCGATCGCCAACACTTCCGTTAAAGCTTCCCGTTCCATGGCAGTGGCCATAATATGATTCTCCCGGCCCACTGGGTCATGGATATCCCGGTCTTCTGGGGCAATGTTGAAATCTCCACAGACCAAAAATTCTGGGGTGTCACTACGGCGCAGTTGCTCCAGATAGGTCTGCAGTAAGTTTAACCACCGCAATTTATACAAATACTTTTCACTGTCGAGGGCAGATCCATTGGGAACGTAGAGATTAACGATCCGCACACCGTCATAAACGCCACTGATCACTCGTTTTTGTTCATCCAAATCCCCCGTCAAGGCTGGCTCCACTAGGGCCGCAAAACCGATTTTCACGTCTTGCAATGGTTCCCGACTGAAAATGGCCACGCCGTTATAGGACTTTTGCCCAGAAATATGGCAATGGTAGCCCGCCTCTTCAAACGGTTGCCGGGGAAAATCTTCATCCACCACCTTAGTTTCTTGCAAACAAAGTACATCAACAGGGTTTGTGCCCAACCAATCGAGGATATGTTGCTGACGACTGCGGACGGAATTAACGTTCCAACTGGCGATGTCCATGGGAAAACCGAGAAAAAATAGATTGGCCATAGCCCCTTCCCACTGCCAGTCGGCCCAGGTCAAAATTGATGGCGGCCTGTTCTAGTACCCATTGGGCATAGGTGTTGCTATTGGGGCCGGGCCAGTAACGATAGCTGTAACAGTGGGGATAGATTTGGGGACTGTTGAGAATAATTTCCCCCAGGCGATCGCCAATGGGGCCAGACCATTGCTGGGCTAAAAAACTGGGGCCGTTACCCACTCCTCCATAGGGAGTCAGCAGATTTTGATGGAGATGACCCCAACTAGGGAGCTTCAACTCTCGCCGTTGCCACACCTCCCATCTTTGTAAATTCTCCAAGCTCTGACCATGGCGATCGCCGACCACATACCAGTAGTGGACAGCCCAGCGACCAACAAAGGGAATTTTGGCCCACAATAGTTGCACTTCCATCGCCATGGCGGTTAAGCAAAAAGTTATGGGAATGATCTACTCGTACAACCAAGGGTTAAGGGTGGCATCCCATTCATTCACTTCCTCATCCTTAAACCAGAGGGAAATTTCCCGTTTAGCGGTTTCAATGGCATCGGAACCATGGATAATGTTGCGACCAACGGACACACCGTAATCTCCCCGGATAGTACCAGGGGCGGCAGCATGGGGATCAGTTGCACCAATCATTTGGCGGGAAGTAGAAACGATGGAATTACCTTCCCAGACCATGGCCACCACGGGAGAGGAACAAATGAAGTTCACCAAGCCGGAAAAGAACGGTTTGTCGTTGAGAGCTTCGTAATGTTTTTCGGCTAATTCTTGGGAGACAGTCATCACCTTCATGGCGACTAATTTGAAGCCTTTTTTCTCGAAACGGCCAACAATTTCCCCAATTAATTGCCGTTGTACCCCATCGGGCTTGATCATGATAAATGTGCGTTCCATGGCAACCTCCTTTTGCTTTTTCTGTTAAAAAAACTTAACAATCACCCTGTATTTTACATGGTTTGGGCATCGGGATTATGAATGGTAACCAGCCCCCATCGATAGGGGAAAACCACCCTGGCGATCGCTGTTCCAGAACCCTAGGGGAAAAGAAGATCAAGGATAATTTTGGTAAAAAGCTTGACAATGGGCACCACTTTCAGCACAATAGAATACTGTGACTCGGGGCTATAGCTCAGTTGGTAGAGCACTTGCATGGCATGCAAGGGGTCAGCGGTTCGAGCCCGCTTAGCTCCATTTAAATGGAAAACTAGTCAGTTACTCCTTTACTTCTTGTCTTGACCAGGCAGAAGGCTCCAAATGGTTTACATAGTTAATGTAGTGGGCTAGCGGTTTATCAACACTCAATAGAATATTGGGCTTAAATTGAATATTGTCATAAATCAAACCGTCTTCATGGCGCAGGAAATAGTAAGCTAATTTTGTGCAAAGCAAGAGAAAATGACTGACCAAATAGCCCATAATGCCACGACGTTTTGCCGTAACGTAGATGGGCTGGATGCGAATTTTACTCAACTCTAGATTGACATCATCACCGTGCAAGCTGGGCAGGGGAACGTAGGCATAAATCATGTGTAGAGGAGGAAAAAAACGGACATTTTTCATAATGGTCAGTAAACCAATGCAACCATTGTCATAACGCATGGAATATTCATAGGTTTCTCCCAAAAAATATAGTCATTTCAATTAACGATGAGAGAATTTAATGTAAAATTATGGAGTGTACAAAATGAACAGGTTTAAACAATGGCTTACAGTTTAGATTTAAGGCAAAGGGTAGTAGCTTATATAGAAGCTGGAGGAAAAATAACTGAGGCTTCCAAGATATATAAA
>NZ_JACJTH010000032.1:0-30854 GCF_014698595.1 Synechocystis sp. FACHB-908
ACCTTGAATGTGGTCAGCAAAAAGCAGGGACAAAAAGGCTTTGAAGTCCTACCCCGCCGTTGGGTAGTCGAGCGCACTTTTGCTTGGTTTGGTCGTTATCGTCGTTTAAGCAAAGATTATGAATATTTACCTACCACCAGTGAGACCATGCTCTATGTTGCCATGGTTCATCTCATCCTTCAAAGGCTTGCTTAAAACTTTTCAAACACTTTCTTAGGAAATATAGACGGCTCGCTTGCTGATTCGACCTGAGACTTTGATGTTGACGTACAGAGCATCCAGGTAAACAATCGGGTAGATTTCCTCCAATGGACGGGCTTGCCAGGCTTTCACTTCCTCTAGCACCGCGTCAGTTACCTCGCTAATCATGCTGGCGGACACCTTTGCCCCATAGAGTTCCTCCAATTGAGGACTGATATCTCGAGTACTCATCCCACGCGCATACAAAGCAAGGATTTTCTCATCTAATCCCGCGATGCGACGCTCATTTTTGGGCACTAGCACTGGCTCAAATTTTCCCTGCCGGTCTCGGGGGATGGCCAATTCCATTTCTCCTTGCTCCGACTGTACTGTTTTCTTTGAGTACCCGTTGCGACTATTGCGCTTCTCTTCCTCTGCCTGATTTTTTAAGTGATGACTCAGTTCCCCAGCCAATGCACGCTCTATCAAGCGTTTGGTTAGTTGTTTTAGTAGTCCTGATTCTCCCAGTATTTCTTCCGGGGTTTGATACTCTTCCAGCAACTCGTCTAGTAAGGTATCCACACAATTTGCTTCTTGTTTTTTTGTACCATAAAGGGGTGTCCTCCTTTTGATTGGATTTTACTCCCCTTACACAAAATTCAGATCACTCCCTGTATAGCGACAACAGCTTAATGCTTACAGGATAAGGCTTTAAGGGTCATCTTGCACTATTCTACTCTTATCTAGGTTCGACCCCTACCTCAATTTATTGTGCCCGTAGTACCTAAATTTGATCTCTTTTGAACCACGCCGAATTTTGGCTTTTCACCGTTGTTTTAAAGGTGGTACAGTCTAGGGGAATGCCTAGCCAAGAGCCTAATACTTGCAAGTCTTGATCAAAGATTTTTTTGAGATATGCTAACCGTTCGTTGCTAAGTTGAGGACGTTTTTTCATACTCCAGAGGCTTCTTATCCAGGTTCGTAAAGATTTAGGAATTAGCCAGCGGCGTAGCTGCTTTAATCCCGGTGCTTCGACTAAAAAGTCTCGCCAGCCTGAGATGCGTATGCGATCGCTGGATACATTTTGCGGATTTAATTCTTGCCAAATGGGAGTTCCTTGATAGCCAATAAAGTTACAAACCCGTTCTAACTCTGCCTGGGAATGGGCTAACATCCGTTCAAAAAAGACAGGTAACACCCGCTCACGTCCAAACTGCTCAAAGTAGGGTTGTAATTGCTTGCTATAAAGACTGTATTCGATCATCTCTGGGAACTGATCGATCGCCGTGTTAATGTCCGTATTTACCACCCGTTGGGTCCATTCATGGATATATTGTGACACCAGGCGATCGATGGGATGACGCATCACATAAATAAATTTGGTCTGGGGAAATGCCTCTGCTAAACGTTTTACGGTGTCAGGGTAGGTGGGCAATTTCGTGTAATGGGTGCTGGACTCACCACAGAGATCCTGGGGCTGGGCCCCGGCAAAAAGGGACTGGTAGTAGTCCATCCCCTTTGCGAACTCCTCATCATTGCTGAAAAAATTGGGTTCCTTCAGCGAAGTCATAAAAATCCCCGGTTGCAGAGCCAGTTGTTCGTGGAGGGTACTGGTGGCACATTTCATGCCGCCGATAATGATAAAATCGGGGCCTTTTGGATGATCTGTAGTTGGGGAGCAGTCCGTCATAGTGCTGTGAACATTGGGTTAAATTCCTGATAGTTTTCAGTATGCTTCCCCACCGCTTTTGTCGATGTTTACGAAATGTTTAACTTTGGAAATTCTACTCCGGACGGTAGGGCTTTAACGGTTGTCGCCATTGAAACCAAATATCTTGCCATTGGCGATCGCAGGTGTGGGGTTCTTTCTGGCCCAGAATTTCCCGTAGGGCGGCAATGCCCCATCCCCCCAACCAACCTAAATTAGCCAGGGCTAAACCTAGGGGGCCATAAAATTTGGCAAAGTAGCGCGATCGGGACGCATATAGATAGGGCCGGGGACGTTTACGGCTGGCCACATCGGATTTCACTGAACCACTACCCCCCCGTAGGTGTACCACACTGGCCTGGGGAATATAGCGAATTTTCCAGGCAGCTTGACGGGCGCGGCGACAATAATCAATATCGTCGTAGTACATAAAATAACCGTCATCCATTAAGCCAATTTGTTCAACCACCGATCGCCGGATGAGAACACAGGCAAAACTTGTCCACTGCGGTTCAAAGGACTGTTCTGTGACGGGGATGGGCACATCAAAGGGTTGCAAGAGTTTAGTAATTACACTGGTACGGGCCCCATCAATCATTTCACTCAACGGTGAATGATCCCGAAAACAACTAATTTGGGGAGTGCCATCGGGCCATTCCAAGCGGGGACTGAACAGTCCCGCCTCTGGATACTGTTCTAGGGCTACTAATAAGGTTTGAATTGCCCCTGGCCGCACAATGGTATCGCTATTGAGGAGTAGATAATTCTCCGCTCGAATTGCCTGGATTCCCAAATTATTGCCCGCTGAAAAACCACCATTAACATCCGAAGGCAACAGCCTTACCCAATCTTGCCAATTATTGTTGGCGATCGCCTTTTCAATCTCTTCCACCGAGTCATCCCCCGAGGCATTATCAACTACAATTACTTGCTGGGTTTGGGGGTCAATTTGGGATACTAATGATGCCAAACAATCCACTACAAGCTGGGGGGTACGGTAATTGAGAATAACAACGGCAAGCTGATACAAATCCCAGCTATTGTTTGAAGCAATTATGGCCATAATCTTGCAAATACTCTTAGCAACTAGAGGGAAAAAAGAACTTCCTAGACAGCTACTTTTTGGTAAATATTCTTAGCTTTGCGGGCCAGATTGACAATATTGGTGGCGGCGGGCCAGCGATCAAACCATTGGCGAGGGGCAATACTACTACAGGAAGCCCGTTGAAATCCTAATGGAATTGAGGCGACTAAGGTTTTGATCTGGGGATTTTGTTGGCGAAAGGTGGAATAAGCTCCATCCACATGCATGGGGCCGCCATCGGGATGACCACCGGGACGTTCTAGCAATGTTTCTAAAAAGTCGATCAACTGGTCAAAAATACGGCTATGGATGGCGAGAAAATGGGCTTGAATAATTGGCTCATCATAGAGATGCAAAAGGGAGTTTGTGTTAGCTGAAACATTATGACCGAAGTAAACAAAGTCCCAGGAAGTCGTTTGTAACTCTTGCAGTAATTGGGTTTGATTTTGAACTAAGTCTTTTGTAAATGTGGCATCATCTTCCAATAGGAGAACCTGTTCCAAGTTTTGGGCTTTGGCCACTTTCAAAACTCCCAAATGACTTAGAAAACACCCCCTGGCCCCCAGGCTCGGAAAATTTCCTTGGTCTGATGGCTTTACCGCTGTAAAAAATGCAGCATTTTTGGGCAAACCAAGAATTTTAAACCGCTGAAACTCTTGGATCATTTCCCGACGGCGATCACCTCGTTCGGCTAGGTTAATAATGTATGTGCCATCAAAATAGTTGAAGAAAGCGGAAGACATGGAATACCTTTTAATAAGTTGCTTAGAATCTGTTTGTAAAGTCGGATTCTGCCCCCTAAATCCCCCAATACTGGGGGACTTTGATTTAGTTTCCCCCCAAACTTGGGGGACCAGGGGGGCTTTTCAAACACGCTCTTAGGGCGGGGAAAAAGTAATGAAATTGCAGTAAGAGTACCGAAATCTATTTGATATATTCCAAGTCAATTTGGTTGATTTTCAGTTGTATTCTGTCCCGCCACGCCCGAAGTGGTAAACGACTGGTAATGTAATTTAAAGTAAACAAGACTGCCCCGTAACGCTGTAAACGAAAGTTTGCCCGGGCCCACCAATCCTGCAATTTAAGAGATTTTATTTGACTACTTGTAAGCTGGATCGTGGGCAGTCCACTGGCTTCATAGCCGCGTTGCAACAACAAATCCCCAACTCGGGATTCCACCAGTTGAATTTCCCGATCGCCTAATTTGCGTCGCCATTGATTGAGAAAACTACTATCGGGTTGGTCATAGGTTGTGTCTTGGTTGTACTGCAACATCGCCGGGTCGTAGGCGACCCCTAAAAAATTGGCCAGTTGGGTCAATACAGTTTGGGGCTCACGAATTAGGTTTTCGTAACTGATCTCAACGTAGTTATTAACCGGTAGAGTTTGCTTCAACGCCTCCCAATCTTGCTCTGCTTCCAGCCAGCGTTGGGAACCAGTCCACACATTACCCGCCCAGCCCATACCGATGCAGGAGCGGGCCACATCCCGGGGATCCCGCACAATATGAATAAAACGGGCATTGGGCCAAATGGCCAACAGGCGATCGAAGTGTCGGTGTACCGTTGCCCCCACCACTGGCTTCTGTTCCTGAGCTTGTTTTTGCTGTAAAAAGCTTTGCACCAATTCCCCATAGGTCAAGTTAGGGGAAACCTCAAACCCAGTAGCCTGAAAAATACGATGGGTCTTTAACCAATCCTGATAGTCAGATACTTTGGGAAATTGAGCATTATCACTTACCTGATCGATGACATATTCAAACTCATTACACCAGGCAATTTGCGAATGGTGAGACAGCATCAAGCGTAGCAGAGTTGTGCCAGAACGTTCGGCACCGATGAGAAAGGTGGGGGATTCGAGGAAAGAAGTGTTCATGGGGGCGTGACGGCGATCGTGAGATGGGCAATTGCAACCTGTTCTTAGCTTGATGGATCGCTGTCTGATTTCGTGCCTGCCCTATGTACAACTTTGCGTCTAACTTTAGACCTTTTGCCTGACCCTGACTTTGAGCGCCCCGGCTTGGTTTTGAGTTTCCCCTGCTCACTAGATTTCTGCTTCTGTTTTTTTACCTGTTTAACCGCTGGCGATCGGGACTGGGGCTTTAAAGATTCCGGTGGTTGTAAACATAATCCCGCTAAACCACCACTAATCAGGGGAAAAATCGGATTATACATATTGTTAATCACAGAATCCAACTTAAACAGCACCAGACAGGTGGCCAGGGCGGCGGCGGGGGCAACTTTCGGATGGAGCCATAACTTAGCGGGATAGCGAAATGTGGCAAAAACGGCCGGGGGTAAGAGCAGGGCTAGGGTTAAGTTCAGCAGGCCAAAGGCTCCTTGAATGCCAAAGGCAATAATCCAGAGGCTATCGGTCACAGACACATCGACAATTTCGCCGATCCAGTTTTCTTCATAGACCCGATTGCGTTTCCAGCCCGCCCAACCAAACCAAAATCGCTCTCGGGCTTTTTCCGCTAAAATCTCCTCATTTATCCAGCGAAAGCCCAGGGATTGAATGCGATCAGGATTGGTATATTCACTTAAAAAAGCGAGAATTTTATCCCCATGGAACTGACCGGTCACATTCATATAGAGGAACCAGCCAAGGCCAAAAATTAAAATGAGTAGGGGCAAGTTTGATTTTAGAAATTTAGCAGTAAAGAGAATAATCAAGCCATAGAAAAAATAACCATAGGCCCCTGTCGAGCGGCACCAGATCACGGTAAACACCAGGACCGGAATCAATGATTTAATTTCGTAATTCCAAATTTTGGTAAAGGTTTTGGACTGCCAGAGCCAGATGGTAATTAATGCTACTGTCATCATCCACATCCCCACCATCAAGCCATGTTGCATAAACCCATTGGGACGATAGCCACCGTAGCGAATGGCCTGACTAATGCCGGAAGGATGGGCATAATAGCCATAAACAATCAGGTGCAAATTGGGACTCATGCGTCCTTCCCAGAGGCAGATGGGCACATAAATTAAACCTGCTTTAATAATGCCTTCAGCCAATTGTTTGAGATAAATTAGGCGATTAAAGTACAGCTTGCCCAACATATAGGGTAAGCCCCAAACCACAGTTTGAGTGATGGATTCATTAACGCCGTCATAGGCCCCTAAACCATTGGTAACAGAGGACATAAATGGAGAAATACACCACAACATCATGGGTATATCCAGCCATTCAATCCGAAATTTTTTCAGCCGTTCCAAATCATGGATACAAAGCCCCACCACAATGCCGTAACAGGTGGCGACCATGCCCTGATAGTCGGGGATAAGCGGCAAAGCAAAGCCAGTACGTTGCGGCAGAAAAAGTAAGCCTCCCAAAAAGCTGACCATGACAGCGGTACGGGGAGGGTAGCGTCGAAAGAAATACAGAATAACTGGTAACCACAGCAGGAGAACCAGTTGGGCTTGGGGGGTCATGGATCGTTTGCTGTTGCCATGGTTGCTTCCTCTAAAGCCTGTTCAAATAAGGTGGTGGCATCATCCCAACTGTAGCAACTGGCAGTCTGGTAGGCCTTGTCCGACAACGTTTGCCATTGTTCAAGGGGTTGAGTGCAGATTTTGACAATGGCTGCGGCGATCTCCGCTGGATCTTCAGGGGGTACTAAAATCCCACCTCCCTGCTCTATCAGTTCCGGGGCCGCTCCCGTGGGGGTCCCAATCACAGGGGTGCGGCAGGCCATGGCTTCTAAAATAGGTAAACCAAACCCCTCCAACCGACTGGTAAACAGCCAGGCATCACAGCTTGCATAAATTTCTTTTAACTTCTCCTGAGCAACTTTGTGATGATAGGCGATCGCCTCCGGCAAAGGTAAATTGCTGGAAACAGGTTCAGAACCAAAGGCAATGCCCTTTAAATTTGGTAATTTTTCCTGAGCTAGTTGCCAACCCTGAATCGCCAAATCCGTTCCTTTCCAAGCTTTAGTGGAGTACATAAAGCCAACGGTGGGTACAGTTTGACGGCCCCGGGGGGACGCTGAGAATAACTCCAAATCAACACTATTGGGCACAAGGGAGACTTGGGAATCCCCATATTCCTCTGCCATCACCTTTTTCAGCCACTCGGCAATGACGATTTTATACAGCGGCAAACGATAGGTGGCCTTAACTCGCTCGACGGGAAAATAGGGATGTATTTCATGGTGTTGGACAAAGTAAACTTTTTGCCCTTTGCTCGGTGAAAGTTTAGCTACCCACTCAGCGGTTCCCCACCAGGTAGCAATCACCACATCCCCATCTGGTAAATCCCGATCGCCAACGGCACGACAGGTTTCCAGCACTTTATGGGGTACGTTTAACCCGTCAAAATGGGAGGCGGACGGCTGAGCAGGGGTCTTTTTCCCCCGAAGCCATTGGCTAATTCTCTGCTTTATTCCAGGTTTAGGTAGAGGCTGGGAAATTATAAATACCTCATGGCCTCGTTTTTGCAGGCGATCGGCATAAATGGCCACCACCCGAATGCCCCCCGCTAAACCGGCATAGGGTAAAACAAAGGTGATTTTCATACTCCTAACTCCATAACGCTTCAATCGGTAAACCCAGTCCCAGACTCCAGCGAATTGTGATCAAAAGACTAGCAACCCCCAGTAGTAATAGAGTGGAGAGTAAATCTTGGCGAAAACCACTCAATTTTTCCTGCCAAACCCCGTAAGCCACTGCTAGATAGTACGGCAGATCATTGGCCGCCACCACAATCACCGCCCCTAAAACCCCAAAGCTGTGAAACCCCAGGGGAATAAAAATCAGCATATAGGCAAATTTGGCAAAGTTACCGATCGCCACTAATTGAGGCTTACCTAGGGCATAGAGGACAGGATCAATAGTTAAAGCCAGGGTTGGTAACCATAAACCGGCCGCTAGGATGGGTAACATCCAGGCCCCAGCCCGATAGCGTTCATCGTAGAGAAAAAGAATAAGCCAATCGCCAAAACTGATCATCACAGCAATGGCGATCGCCAGCGCCCCTAGTAATAACCAGCGTTTTTTAAGGATTTTACTGCGTAACTCAGCCCGGGGTAAGTCTATTTGTTGGGAAATTACGGGAAACATGACCTTGCCATTGACTCGACTCAAAACTTGCCGGGGTAGTTCTGCCAGGGTAAAGGCGATGGTATAAACCCCCAGTAAGGTTAGGCTGAAAATTTTCCCTAGAATCAGGCGATCGGCCTGGGTGGCGAGAAAGGTCATGGCTGTGGAAACAAAAATCCAGCGGCCAAAGCGAGCAATTTCTTGTAAAGCAGTGGGATCCCAGGTAAAGCGATTGCGGGGTTCAGCCACCAGGTAATGACTCCAAATCATTTTCACCAGACTGAGCACAAAATTACCCATCACCAACGCCCAAATGGTGGGATTGAACCAGGCCCAGACAATCATCACCACCAGCCCAATTGACTGCACGATGAATTCAAAACGGGTCAGCTTGCCCAGATCAATTTTGCGGTTGAGGGTAAATAATGCCGTGGAGTTAAACCCCGCAATGATGGTAGAAAACCCCACCAAGGGTAGTAACCAAATTAGTTGGCGATCGCCATAAAAACGGGAAACCGGTAGGGCAATAAGGCAACAACAGAGCCATAGCCCAACACCCCGTATAACCTGAATAGTCCAAGCCGTGTTGAGAAAACTAGGCTCATCCCCCCGTTTGTTTTGGATAATGCTGGGGCCAATGCCAATATCAGAAAATAAATTGAGACCAATGATAAAGGTATTTACCAACGCCATCAGGCCAAACATTTCCGGCACCAACAAACGAGTCAGCACCAGATTACCCGCCAGTCTGAGCACCTGACTAGAACCATAGCCAACAAAAGTCCAAATGGTGCCACGAATGGCCAGTTTATTGAGGGAAGCCATAGTTACGGCGCCGATGCGTAGGTGTGAAAATGCTGGGCTAATTTTTCAGCCTCTTTATGAACATCATGATCCATCTGCACCGCTTGCTGACCCATTGCGGCCATGGCGGTAAGTTGTTCACAAGACATAGTTAAAACAGACTGCATTGCTTCTACTAAATCAGGAATGGAGCCTGGGGGCACAAGCCAGCCGGAAACCCCCGGTTTGACCAGTTCCGGTATGCCGGCCACATAGGTGCTGATCACCGGACGACCCAGGGCAAAGGCTTCCATAATTACCACCGGTAAACCTTCGGCGAAACTCGGCAAAACCATGGCCCGGGAAGCTAATAAATGTTGCTGCACCATGGCACTACTGGCCCAGCCAGTAATAGTAATGTTTTCTTCGAGTTGATATTGCTCAATTAATTCTTCAATGGGCGATCGCAGTTCCCCATCCCCCACTAAAACCAGCTTTACCGCAATACCGTTATCCCGTAATTGTCGCACTGCTTGTACTAAAAGCAATTGCCCTTTTTGTTCACACAGTCGGCCTACACAGACTAGTTGCGGAACCTCTGGTACCGGGGTGATTTCTTGTTGGAGATAATCCGCCGCCAATGCACAATGGACTACTTGAATTTTGGGCCAATCTGCCAAGCTACACCAGCGGTAAAGTTGACTTTTGCCGTAGGAACTAATGGCCACCACAAAGCGGGCCCGGCTAATTTTTTCGGGAATGGCGATCGCCTCCGGTCGGTCAAATTCCTCCGGGCCATGGACGGTAAAACTATAACTAATGTCTCCTAAACTGGCACAGAGCATAGCAACGGTGGTGGAGTTGGTGCCGAAGTGGGCATGGATATGGGTAATACCCGCCGCTTTGAGCCACCGCCACAGCAGACAAGCTTCCAAGAAATAGGCAAAATGGCGCAGTAGTCCCCGGTGCGATCGCCGACCCACTTGTATGGTTAAGCCGAGGGTTTTCAGCCATGGGGGCAGGCGGGAGATTGCTAAAAAAAGACCACTCCCTAGTAAGGGTATCAATCCAGCCCCCAGCAGTGCCCGAGTTCGTTGACATTCCTGGCGATCGGCTTCGTCTGCTAAATCAGTCTGGGCAATGGGTCGAACAGAAATACGCTCTACGACAACACCAAGCTCTTCCAAAGCCAGAATTTCACGACGAATGAAACTATGACTAATCTTGGGGTACTGATTAATCAGATATGCAACTTTCATAAATTCTTGCACGAGTTTTCTTTTCCATTGATTGGACCCACCTAAGTGAATTTTGACTTCCTTTACTGCCTCCAAGGCTAGTTGTGCCCGGAATTGGGGCGATCTCACCATTAGCCCCGAATCAATTATCCTAAAAAGTAGCAGGGAGGAGTCCGTGACGTTGCAAGTCCTTCAATCAATCCCAAAGGAGTTTAACCCATCATGCCAACAGTTGAAACTGACTTGGCCCAAATCCTGGAAAGGATAGACGGCAAGCTAGACCGAATTGAAAAAGACATCAGTGACATTAAAGTTTCCCAAGCAGAAGTTAAAGGGGAAATCAGGACCCTTGACGAAAGACTCTCTGGACAGATAAAAGCTACCGATGAAAAACTATCCGGACAGATAAAAACCACCGATGAAAAACTCTCTGGACAAATAAAAACCCTTGACGAAAGACTCTCTGGCGAGATAAGCACCCTTGATGAAAAGGTCACTGGCATTGGCAAGCGTCTGGAAAATCAGGAATTTACCAGCAGAGGCATTCTGACAGCTTTAATCATTGCTCTCATTGCAGGAGCCGCTAAATTCTTTGGCATCTTCCCTAATCCCTAACCGTCAATCCCTCAGATGGTGGCGATTACCCCTAGGACAGGAATTTGAAACTTTTCTACCGTTGTTAAAGCCTGGTGAGTTTGGGACTGGGACGTATATTTAAGGCGAACTATTAGACAGACTCCATCAGTACGATTCAAAAGAAAGGGGGTATCTGGGACAGTTAACAATGGGGCGTTATAGATGACCAAATCATATTTGTGGGTCAAGGTTTGGAGTGCCGGGTCGAGGCGACTCAGCCAGCGCTGTAAACGAATGGGATGGCCAGCGTTCATTGTGCCAACAGGGATGATTGCCAAACCGTCCTCATAGTGGACTAGATTAAGTAACTGTTGCGGGTCGGTATCGCTATTTAAAACATTGACCAGTCCCTGCTCCAATTCATCAGTATTATTGCCATGGTGATGAATGTCGGGATGTTGCAAATTGGTATCTATCACCAAAACAGTCTGACCAGCATTGACTGCGGCCCGGGCAAATTGCATCGTCACAGATGCTTGACCACTTTCGTTATCGATCGCCGTCATGGCCATGGAACGAATACCTTGCTCTTGATACTGAAAATAAAAATTGGTGTAAATTTGCTGGCCCCTATCCTCCCCCATGGCAACAATCGCCTCATTTGCTTCTGTGGGCAAAACTTCGTCTTCTAAAGCATCTTTATCATGGGCAATTCCTGAATCCAGCAGCGGCAATTCCCCCCAAACGGAGTAACCCAAGCCAAATTTAAGGTCGCTGTTGCTGTAAAAAATATTCCGACTCCTTTCCCAGGCGATCGCCAGCAGCAATCCCAAAACTAGGCCGCTCCCCATACCAGCAATCATTTTTTTCTTCGGATCAGGGGGGAAAGAAATCGGCAAACCATCGGGCCCCCGGGGAATAGCTGGTGCAGAAATGATTTTCCAAGGGACATCCTGTTGGGCCGCTTCCACCCGCAACGTTTCCCGTTGATTGGCTAATGTATCCAGTAACCCTTTCTTTAAATCAAGCTGTCGTGCCACCTCATCGTATTGAGCCGCAATGGTGGGAAATTGATCTAAGTTAATCCGAAGACGCTCTTGGTTAGCCACCAGAACTTGCCGGCGAGTTAAGCGTTTAGCAATTTCATTTTGCGTCACAATTAACTGGTCCAGCATGGTAATTCGGCTGGTATTCTGAAACATAAAAATATTGGGGTTATTATCACCTTTTAGGGAGCTAGATTTGAGAATTTCTTTAGTTCTAGTTTCTAAAAGAGTTTGCAGATTGTTCCGTTTTTGAAACAAGTCCTGCATTATGGGATTTTCATTGGTGAAACGACTGGATTCGGCGGCAATCATCGTTTCTACTTCTTGCAATTGCTGTAACAGATTTTGGCGCTCTGGATTTTGGCTCAGATCAAGGACAACCAATGCTTCTGATGGTGAAAGCCCTAAAGTTGATTCTAGGTTTGATTTTAATGATCTTAATTCTTCCAGCTCTTCATCAATTTTCTGGATATCGAGTTGATTAGCTTGATAAGCCTCGTTGAGATTAGTGGCCTGTTGATTGGGGCTAATTATGTTATAGCGCTGTTGTAGGGTCCGCTGTTGTCCTTGCAAGGCGCGGATTTGGGTTTCTAAAATTGGAATTTGTTCATCAATAAAGCTCACACCAGCTTGTAAACTATTTTCCCGTTCCTGCAGACTATATTGTAAATATTGCTCGGCAGTTACCTTTAAAACAGTCTCCACCAAAACGGCATCATTGCCTTCATAGATTACTTCAAGGATTTTTGTATAGTCGAAGCGGCTATTTCCTTCTTGCACACGCTTGACAATTAAATTTTTCTGCAAATTTTGTAACATTGCTGCTTCTGGAATCTGGGGGAGAATATTATGAACTTCAGCGGCAATTTTTGACAACAGTACCGTACTTTTAAGGATTTTTAGTTGGGTGGGATAATCAAGGTTTAAAAGTTCTTGACTGGGTAAATCATTGCTACGGGTTAATACAGAGGCATCTGTTAGCTTTTCTGCTGATGTAACTGGTTCAATTAAGATTTCAAAGCGGCCCACATAGGTGGAGGGGTCCTGGGTACTCAGATAAGAAGTAACCACTAAGCCAGCCCCGGCAAAAGCGACAATGATAAACCACTTTCGCAAAACAAGGTTGAGATAAACCCGCACCAAATTTTTCGAAGTTGCTGGGGGTGAGACTGCCTCAATCTCTGCTTCTTCTGTTGCTAAAAATTCTTCTGCTTCATCGTGAGCCATGGAATATTCGGGCGCTTTGAGAGATCTTTATGGGAGCGGAGACTCGAAGCTGAACGGTGATCTTAGTGGCGATCAGCGGCACACTCAGAGTATAGCAAGGAACTAAATGGCCTAATTTTCTTAAGTTAAACACCGGTCAAGCACGAAGTTAGACGGCGCCCAGTAATCATAGCAATGCGGACGTTAAGACCGAGCTAATCCAACCTATTCTCAGTGCCATGGTGGCGATCGCCAAACTTAGTGCTTCCCAACCTGGGAGGGTGAAAACCTTGTCAGAACATCCTTTCCCCTATCCTCAGCAAGTTACTTTACCCAGTTGGCAGTTGAAAAACTCAAAAACGGCGATCGTTGCTGGCAAGTCCCCTGGTCAACGCTATATCTTGCAAAAAGGGGATATAACTGCCACCATCACCGCTTGCCTCAATCCGAATGCCCCCAGTACCCTCACAGAGCAACAATTTATCAGCAATAAATATCGCCATAACCTTCATTTTTTTGCCTGGTTAGCTGGACAAAAAGATTTAACGGATAGCAGTTGTTTATGGACCCTCATCTCCGCCCCGATCGCCCCGGATGCAACTCCGGATGAGATTACTCAAACCTTTCAACAATTGGAAACGGCCTGGGTAGAGTGGTATCAATGGTGGCAACTCCACTAAACTCCCCAAGCAACCACCTCCATAGTTAACCTCCACTAACCACCATGGAAGATTTAGGAATTGTCGTTATTGGGCGCAACGAAGGCGATCGCCTCAAGGACTGTCTGCGATCGGTGGTAGAAGCTGGCCTGGTTATTTATGTTGATTCCGGCTCCACCGATAACAGTATTGAATTTGCAGAATCTCTCGATGTTGTGGTTGTCCGTCTTGATTTAGCGCAACCCTTCACTGCCGCCCGGGCCCGCAATGCTGGCTTGGCCAAATTATTAGAACTACAGCGAAGTACCAAATATGTACAGTTTGTTGATGGTGATTGTGAAGTTATTACCAATTGGTTAGCAACAGCCTATCAGTTTTTAGAAGAGAATAGGGCGATCGCCGTGGTTTGTGGTCGGCGCAGGGAACGCTACCCGGAGCAATCAATTTATAATCAGCTCTGCGATCTGGAATGGGATACGCCTGTGGGTCAGACGAAAGCCTGCGGCGGAGATGCCATGGTGCGAGTGACAGCATTTCAAACGGTAGGGGGATTTAACGAGGGATTAATTGCTGGGGAAGAACCAGAACTCTGTGTACGTTTGCGACAACAGCAGTGGCAAATTTGGCGCTTGGATACCGAAATGACTTGGCATGATGCCAACATGTTGCATTGGCACCAGTGGTGGAAACGCCATGTTCGTGCTGGGTTCGCCTTTGCCGAAGGAGCGTGGCTCCATGGTCAACCACCAGAGAAGCATTGGGTTAAAGAAAGCCGCAGTATTTGGTTCTGGGCATTGATCATTCCAGTTGTCAGTCTGGGATCTAGTTGCCCCACTTTCGGTCTGAGCTTAGTTTTGCTGTTGGGTTACCCGTTGATTATCTATAAAACGGCACGGTATTTTCAGCAACAAGGATTATCCGCCCAGTTAGCCTGGCTCTATGCCACTTCCTGTCTGCTAGCCAAATTTCCCCAGTTCATTGGCCAACTGCGTTTTCACTGGCTCCGCCTCACCAAACAAACAGCGACGATTGTTGAATATAAAGCTCGATCATAAAGTTATACGGTGCGTAAACAAAACATAGACATGAGCTTAAACAGTCCTGCTCGAAGATGAAAGTGTCATCAAAAAAACACCGGGGCTAAGCAATGAATTCCATCACGCTTCTCAACACAACGATCCATAACTACTCCATGGTTGAGTTACTTGAAGATCTCAATAAGCGTGGTGGATTTGTGGTTACGCCAAATGTGGATCACATGGTTAAGTTGCAGGAAGATGCTGAGCTGCAAGAGGTTTACCAAGTGGCAGATTACCGAGTTTGTGATAGCAAAATCATTGAATACATTCTCAAACTGTTAGGTACACCGATTAAAGAGAAAATCTCTGGTTCTGACTTGTTTCCTGCTTTTTATGAATACAACAAAGACAATACTGATACCAAAATCTTTCTGCTCGGTGCTAAAGAAGGGGTAGCCGATCGCGCTCGCCAAAAAATCAATGAAAAAGTAGGCCGAGAGATGATTGTTGATTCCTATTCCCCTAGCTTCGGCTTTGAGCAAAATCCTGAAGAATGTGCCTACATTCTAGAGCGCATCAAACAATCCGGTGCCACCGTGTTAGCAGTGGGTCTTGGGGCTCCCAAGCAAGAAAAGTGGATTGCTAAATATCGTCATCAACTGCCCAATATCAAAATTTTTCTGGCGATCGGCGCTACCATCGACTTCGAAGCGGGTGAAAAAGCCCGTTCCCCCCAATGGATGAGCAAAGTCGGGTTGGAGTGGCTCCACCGCTTAGCCTCTGAACCTCAGCGGTTATGGAAGCGTTACTTGGTGGAAAGCCTACCGTTCTTTGCCTTGGTGTTACAGTACAAACTGCAAACCCTTCTGTCTGAGCCTGCTTATCCTCAGTTATCTACTGCTGATTCTCGGACCGTTTAGGTGTTTCGGGGTTGCCTAGCCAAAGAATGGGGAAATTTTGAGGGAAGATCGCCCTGTCCTATAGCGATTAGAGTGTTGGATAACTTAAACGATCTAACATTGCCACAGGTCTCGTTTCATTCTCCTCTCAGTTCTCAGCTTGCCGCTATGCTCATCACCGTTTTCATTTCGGCGATCGCCGTTGTTGTCCTTGTGCCCAGTGCCATTCTGTTGTTGGAGTGTGGTGCAGCTTGTTTAGCTCCCTCGGAAAGAACTCAGGCGGTTCCAGGTAATCAAGCCAGAACGCCAGCGGGATTGCGGGTTGCGGTGTTGGTTCCTGCCCACAACGAAGCCCAGGTCATTGCGGAAACATTGCAAAGTATTCAGCCCCAGCTTACTCCCGCAGATACCTTACTGGTGGTAGCGGACAATTGCACCGATACCACGGCTATTATTGCCGAAAGAGAAGGGGCTACAGTGATTGAAAGAATTGATCAAGAAAAGCGGGGCAAAGGCTATGCGTTGGATTATGGGGTGCAGTACCTAGCCCAACACAGGGAACCGGACATTGTTATTCTTATGGATGCAGATTGTTACGTTCATCCAAACTGTATTGAACAACTAACCACCATGGCGGCGCAACGACAGCGACCGATTCAAAGCTGTTATGTCATGGCTACACCCGCAGAACCCAGCATTAAGGATCGACTTTCCGCCTTTGCTTTTTTGGTAAAAAATTGGGTACGGCCCCTCGGATTAAGTCAACTGGGTGCCCCCTGCCTCCTCACAGGCACTGGCATGGCTTTCCCCTGGACGATTCTCAAGAATGCCCCCCTGGCCAGCGATAATATTGTCGAAGATATGCAGTTGGGACTGGATTTGGCGATCGCTGGTTATGCCCCCCTGTTTTGTCCCATGGCCCTGGTTACGGGGTTACTTCCTAAAGCCCAGGACACCGCTATACAACAAAGAACCCGCTGGGAACACGGACATTTAAAAACTTTTATTAGCCAAGCTCCTCGGTTGCTGAAAGCCGCTATTGGGCAAGTTCGTCTGGATCTCCTGGCTCTGGTGGGAGAATTGAGCATTCCGCCCATCTCTTTCCTAGTTTTACTCTGGTTAACTTACGCTTTCGTCAGTTTACTAGCAAGTTTGGCAAGTGACAGTTATCTGCCCCTTTTATTAGCGACCATCGCTGGGGCCATGTTGGGAATGGCAATTTTGCTGGCTTGGATGAAGGCAGCCCAGGAAATACTGCCCTTTACCACCCTGTTAATGACCCCTCTATACCTATTGTGGAAAATTCCTCTTTATTTCAACTTTTTCAGGAAACCCCAAACCAACTGGAATAAAACAAAACGGGACACGGCGATCGGAAAACGGGATACTTAAAATAAACCCAGTTGGAACTAGGTTTATGTTAAAGAAATACAGAATGGCTAAAATGGCCCAACGGGCACTGTCTTCTTAAGGAGTGAGGTGATGAAAACCTCTACACGTCAGGATTTCTGAAATTTGAACAGGGCGGTCAATAAATCCCATAGCCATGGCCGGAGTGGTATTTTTCCTCAGACTTCCATAGGGACGAGTTCAATTGTGAAGCAACCTCTGGACATTAAGGGCTCTCTGCAACCCCTCCAGTTCCTTGGCATAGTGGTTTTGTCGCCGTTGTAGGGCACTATTCAATGCTTCTAAATGATTGGTATGTACTGCTGACGATGGGCTAATTGGCATAAATTGTCCAACCTTCCGACTGTTCGGGGGGGGGAAGCTTCTCACCCACTCGGGTGTAGAGTTCATCTTCTTATTCTCAGTATCCCAAGACGGCATTTGCGTTGATATCTATGCAATTGTCTGTTTAACGTTTCTGGACCTGTACCTAAAACCCCATTACTTTTCTCACGGACCCCTAGAATCGAAGAGATTTTTGGCACGATTGCGGTGCTACTTTGAGACAAACCTACCTAGCAAGCGCCACTACGTTTTGAAAAAACGACTTGGATGGTTTTCAAAATTAGTTTGATGTCATAGCCCAAGCTCCAGCGTTTCTGATAGTTAAGATCCATTTCCACAACTTGATCGAAGTTTAAGACTGTAGAGCGACCATTAACTTGCCATTCTCCGGTTAAGCCGGGTTTCACTTCTAAGCGATTGCTCTGGTGGGAGTTATACTGGGCAACTTCATCCAAAGTGGGGGGACGGGTGCCGACTAAGCTCATCTCGCCGATTAAAACATTCCAGAACTGAGCAAATTCATCGAGGCTAGTTTTGCGGAGAAATTTGCCGACTTTGGTAATGCGGGGGTCGTTGGTATTTTTAAAGAAAGCACCATCAATTTCATTCTCAACTTGATGCTTCAGGGCTTCAGCGTTGGTTACCATGGAGCGAAATTTCCAGATTTTGAATTGTTGACCCTTATAACCACAGCGGGTTTGGCTAAACAGTACCGGACCAGGGCTATCTAATTTAATGGCGATCGCCAGGGGAATAAAGAGGACGGAGGTAATGGTCAACCCCACCAATGCACCGACAATGTCTAATAACCGTTTCCCTTTGGAAATGACAGAAGGATGAACCTGTTGATCAAAAGCTACATCGACATTATCGCCAAAGACTTGATTGGTTGTTTCAGTAAAGGTGAAATATTGATCAATTCCTGCTAGAGTCAGCACCTGTTTCAGTTGCGGGCGTAAACTCCACCCCAATAATTCAACCCCTTTATCCTTTGCTTGTTGTGACAATTGGCGGAGGTAAACGATCGCCGCACTGTCCAACACACGGGTCTTAGCAAAATCGAACACCAGCCGACCCACTTGCGCCTCAGCCTCAAACCATTCAGCCAATTGGGACTGAATAAATGCAACTTCCTGTTGACAAAAGCTTTGGGGAACTTCAATCAGTTGAATAGTGCTAGCCATAGGTAATCACCAAGGAGTTAGAGAACAAAGGCAGTGTTTAGGTGAACTCGTGGTTGCCGTTTAACCGCCTATATCTACTGTCTCTCACCCATATTTACGTTTAGGCCTAAGCCAATGTCTAACTTCTTGAAAATGGGTTCCAAAAATTCTCTATCATTGTAAACATGGCAAAACGTTCCCTTAAAGCTTCACCAGATGGGCAAGCCCAAGCCAAGCAGGCGATGTTGTGCCGGGGCTGGACCCAGGAATATTTGGCGATCGAAGCGGGTTTATCCACCCGTAATTCCGTGTGGAAGTTTTTGACCGGTCGCCCGGTTGACCGCAATATTTTTATGGAAATCTGTTTTCAATTGGATTTAGACTGGCAAGACATTGCTGATCTACCAACGTTTCCGCTTGAAAAAGTTAAAGCAACGGAACCAGTCGACAGGCCAGTAACGGATGAATCCCTTAAGACTACCACGATCCCCGATGTCCCTGATTTAGCGATAATCAAAACAAAATTCAAAGTCCTAGTCGATACCTGGTGCAGTCGTCTTCCTTCCTATGTCGATAGTAACCAATCTCTTTTATTAACTGAAGTTTATGTAGATGTTCAAGTTTTTCCCTTTGCTCCCGATCAACAATGGTTAGCTCAACAAAATTCACTAACGGGTTTGCGGGCTAATACTTTC
Source organism: Synechocystis sp. FACHB-908 (assembly GCF_014698595.1). NCBI lineage: Bacteria > Bacillati > Cyanobacteriota > Cyanophyceae > Synechococcales > Merismopediaceae > Synechocystis > Synechocystis sp. FACHB-908. The sequence continues at coordinate 19,036 of NZ_JACJTH010000032.1, forward strand.
AGCAATCAACGTTTAGCTCCAACTTCTAAACGGGAGCAGTCAGTCTCCGCCCTAGAGTCGGTATTACAGCATAATCATGTTATGGTCTTGGGCAAGCCTGGGACGGGAAAAACCCTCTTTTTAAAGTATTTGGCTTTGCAATGTTATGGGCAAAGTGCGGGCTTTGACCTGTTACCCATTTTTGTTTCTTTACGCAGTTTTGTAGAGTTCATAGAAGCCTATGAAAATGCTGATTTATTCAGTTATCTAGAGCACATTCTGAGGCAAGCAGCTTTATCTGAAGCAGAGGTTGACTACCTTTTTGAACAGCATAAGCTCCTGCTCTTGCTCAATGCTTTTGATGAAGTTTCCGTAGAAAAAGCTGATTTTGTATATCAAAAAATTTATCAATTTACCGAAAAATATCATCAAAATAAAATCATTATTAGTTGTCGCTCCGCCTCTCAAAACTATTATTTTCAAGGGTTTACCCATTTGGAATTGGCTGGATTTAGTTCCCCACAGATTCAACAATTTACTCAACGGTGGTTTAGCGCTACTTTACAGGATTCCGAGCAGGGGGAGCAAAAAGCAGCTCAATTTTTAGAAACCCTGAGTCGCCAGGATAATCAGGCTATTCAGGAGTTGGCCCATACCCCCATTTTATTAGCCTTGCTTTGTTCGGTTTTTCTGGCTCGTTCCGAATTTCCCAATAAACGCTCCCGCCTTTATCAGGAAGCATTAGCAATTTTATTAACTCGCTGGGATCAAACCAGAGGCATTAAACGTGATCAGATTTATGAAAATTTAACGTTATTGGATAAGTTGAAATTGTTAAGTACCATTGCGGCGATCGCCTTTGAGCAAGGGCAGTATTTAATTGAACAAGAGGAGCTATTACAAATTATTTTAGATTTTTTAAGTACCCTACCGAATGCTGATGATGATTTGGACGCATTATGGTTGAATAGTGAAACCTTGCTCAAAGAAATGGAAATTCAGCAGGGGATTATCGTACAAATGGCCAAAGGGGTTTATGCCTTTTCCCATTTAACCTTTCAAGAGTATTTAACTGCTCGCAAAATTGTAGTGGATTCCACCAGCGAGTTTCCCACCCTATCGTTACAGGAATTAGCGGATCATGTGATGATGCCCCAGTGGCGGGAAGTGATTTTATTAACCGTGGAAATGTTACCCGATCCAGTAAAACTACTCCGCTTAATCCAATCGCAAATTGATGGTCTGTTGCGAAATGATGTTGGACTACAGCAATTTTTGCAGCATGTGGCGACTAAAGCGGAATCCCTAGATGTTCCTTACCTATCTGCGGCTGTTCGGGCATTTTATCTCGGTTTGTTTTGCGGGAGAGAGTTGAATTTAGCGTCTGCCCTTGACCCTAAAATTGTGGGAGATTTAGCTCCCGATATGGCCTTAGATTTGGCCCTATTGCGGGTTTTACATTTAGGGGAAAGGTTAATTGAGCAACCGACCCTAGAAAAATTATTAGAGCTTGGGTTTGGGTTGGATTTAGAAAATCGTTTTACGTTAACAGCGCCGTTGTTGGGCTCGCTCCATCGTCTCAAACAACGCTTACCCGCATCAAGCCAAGATTTAGATACACAATTAACCTGGTGGCAACAAGAGGGCCATGGTTGGTGTGAGGCTTGGCGACAAATGCTGATAGAACAACGAGGATTTGGGCAACCCTGGCAATTGACTGGCTCCCAACAGGAGAAACTAGAGGATTACTATCAAGGAAATTTGTTTTTGTTGGAATGTCTGGAGCAGGTAACAACCCGTTACCGTAAGGCGATCGCCGCCCAGTTACTACTACCCCATGACCAGGGCGAAAAGGTTAGCTAAATCCTGACATCTCCCTTGGACAAAACTGTCCCATTCCCCGGTAAATTGACGATACAGACCTAGCCAACCGAGGGGTTTGGATGAGGAACCGATGGGGATCAGTAACAATGCGGTAGTCTGGAGATCTTTGAGTTTTGTTTTACTCGCTGGGGACAGGGAACTTTGGGGAATATCGGCGATCGCCAAAATTTCCCCCGATGGCAACAATTGATTTAACCCTAGATCCAATAAAGAATAATTCAGGGCCGAAGGGGAGTTAGCCGCCACGGATTCTAACTGGGGAGTCAAATCTGCACCGTAAACCACGAAACGATCAATACCTAAACCTTCCCGCAATGGTTCTAACCCAGAAACCAGATCCGTCGTTAACGATTTCACTGCTGCCAATTGAGCTAACAATTCACTCCAATCCTCCTGCCAGATTAGTTGACGGTCTAATTGTTGCTGTTGAATCGCCCCCTGTTTCAAAGACTGGGAAGCGGAGAGCAGATATCGCACCCGTTGTTTCAGCACTGACCAGTGAATCGGTTTAGTAATGTAATCCGTTGCCCCTGCGGTAAAAGCCTGTTCAATGGACTCACGATCGTCGAGAAAGGTAATCATCAAAATGGGGATGTTTAGGCTTTGGGGAAACTGTCGCAATTGCTGACAACAGGTAAAGCCATCCATTTCTGGCATCATGGCATCCAAAATCACCAAATCCGGCTGTAACCGTTGGTATTTCGCCAGACATTCCTGCCCATTGACGGCTTCTTCAATGACATAACCATCCGCCCGTAATGCCATCACTAACAGGGAACGCAACGAATTATCATCGTCGGTAACTAATATTAGGGGGGATCGCTGTTCATCAACCGTCGGAGAAGTCTCAGTCATCGTCAATTTGGATTTAGTTGCAATGCCAATGCTTGACTCACTTTCTCATATTCCTTCTCTAACTGGATATATTGTCCATCAACCCCCGATAACATGCCAGAGCGAGCCAAATTTTCAAGCTGCTTACACTGTTTGGCAAATTCCACTGCCCCTAAATTAGCACTGCTTGACCCCAGACTATGGGCTGTAGCTCGCACTGTATCAATCTCCTGGGCGGCGATCGCCGTTTTGAGTTTTTCTAGCAAAGAGGGGGTTGTGTGTAAATAATCCCCAATAATAACCTGCAAAAAGGTTGCTCCGTCTGGCCCTGCCATCTCACGAATCCCCGTCAAAATGGATAGATCCAAGACTAGGTTCTCTTCTAGCTGATCAGCCTTCAAAACCTCAGGAACGGGATTTACTAGTCCCACATTCACCACTGGTTCCGACAAGGGTGCTGGCTTATTTTTTGTTAACGATAAAACTGAGAAATCGATCCGCTGTAGGGCATCAAGTAAATCATTTTCCCGAATTGGCTTGGTGATATAGTCATTCATCCCGGCGGCCAAACAAGTTTCTCGATCGCCCTGCATGGCATAGGCCGTCACCGCAATAATCCAAGGTTGCTCATCGGCGGGAAAGTCTTGACGAATGGCTTTGGTGGCACTTAAACCATCCATTTCCGGCATTTCCACATCCATGAGAATGACATCGTAGGAGGCTTGGTGAAGCACTTGTAATGCTTCTAACCCATTGCCAGCAATATCGGGGCGATAACCTAGTTTTTCTAACATCAACAATGCCACCCGTTGATTGATATTGTTATCTTCCACCAACAAAATTCTTAACGGGCTGAGGGTTTTTATTCTTGCTTCTCGCTCTTGGGGGGAACAAGTTCGTTTGACCGCCTCGGTTATACCGGATCTCCAATCACCGTTAAATAGAGAGTTGTCTGTCTCATCAGCCTTAAAGACTTCACAAAGCACCTCATATACCAGCGATTTTTTTATGGGACTGGATAGACAAGCGGCAATACTAATATCGGTGCGGGCGCTTAACTCAGCTAAACTTGTTGGGGAGGGCGTTAAGATGACCAGGGGCAACGATTCCCCCGTTGGTAGTGTCCGTAGGGCTTCCGCTAGTTGTAACCCATCTACTTCCTCCATTTGTAGATCGATAATCGCCAGATCAAAACATTCTCCTTGACGCAACCAACTAAACGCCTCCCAACCTGAAGTTGTTGCTTGAGCTTGCAGACCCCATGCTGTAACCAGTTGTTTTAACCCCTCACAACTTAACTGATTATCATCCACGATTAATAATCGTTTGCCTGCTAGGGAGAGCTGACAAGACAGATCATTTGGTCTCCGTACAATAGTTGTACTTTGAGCTGTGATCGTAAAGTAAAATGTTGCGCCTGTTGACTCCAGTGGGTTATTTTTCGATGTCTTTGCCCAGTCAACAGGGGGATTTCCGGCGATCTCCCCATAACTCTCTACCCAAATTTGCCCCCCCATCATTTCCGTGAGTCGTTTGCAAATGGCCAGTCCTAAACCCGTGCCCCCATATTTACGGGCGATCGATGTATTCACCTGGCTGAAGGATTTAAATAATGCCGATTGTTGATCGGGAGAAATGCCAATGCCCGTATCTTTAATCGAAAACTGAATAGTATATTTATTCTGTTGCTGGTTTGCCACAGTGGCAGAAACCCTTACCTGGATTGATCCACTTGTAGTAAATTTAACCGCATTAGCTAGAATGTTAACCAATACCTGTCGCACCCGTGTTAAATCCCCCAATATCGCCATAGGTACCTGGGGCTCGATTTGATAAACCAAATCCAATTTTTTTGCAAAGGCTTGGGGCGCAACTAAATCCAGGCATTCTTCGACACATTGCTGAATTTCAAAGGGATGGATTTCTAACTTAAATTGTCCCGACTCAATTTTAGAAAAGTCAAGAATATCGTTAATTAAACTAAGTAAGGCTTCGCCACTACTGCGGATGGTTTCGGTAAATTGTTGCTGTTGGGTATTTAGATGCGTATCTAGCAATAACCCGGTCATGCCAATCACTGCATTCATGGGGGTGCGAATTTCGTGACTCATGGTGGCCAGAAAATCACTTTTGGCTCGGTTGGCATCTTCTGCGGCTTTTGTGGCCGTCATTAAAGCTTTATTTTGCTCTATTAATTGTTGACGAATTTCCCTTTCTTGTTCTAATAATTTGGCTTGAGCTAGGGCAATTCCTACTTGATCTGCCACAGCTTTTACTAACTCCACTTCTTCAGTGTTCCAAGAACGGCTTCTATCACATTGATGAAGAATTAAAAGACCATTTGTTTTATCTTGATAAGAAGTACGAATAATCAGGAGAGAATATACTTGCAGTTGATTATAGAAATCTTGTAACGGGACTGCTGTTGGTACCATTTTTAGATTGTCAACTTGTACGGCATCATCTTGATTTAAAGCTCGCAATAGGTGGGGATTGTCGGCGATCAGTAGATTAAGATCGAGCATGGAAGTCATACCCGGAATGAGATATTCAGCCACACAAGTTAGATGGGGCTGGGGCATATCTGAATAGAGATGGACAATACAACGACTAACCTGTAATGTTTGTCCTAAACGACTGACAGCAACTTGAAAAATTTTTACAGGATCGAGGCTTTGCCGAATTTCCTCAGTAATTTCTTTGAGCAGTAACGTGCGCTGATATTGTTTCCGCAGGGAGACTTCTGCTTGCTTCTGAGGGGTAATATTTCGATAGAGCCATAGGCGGCCATCGTGATGGTTCCCCACCTCAATGGGGACATAGTCACGGGCAAAGGTGCGTCCATCTTTTAATCTCAATTCTTCGTTAGTGACGATTTGCCGGTTCTGTAAAATGTTATCAATGCCTATGATAAATGCCTCTGGATCTTCAAAGAGGATTTTGGCAAACTGGGCTGATTGTCGGCAATCGAATCCAATCAGTTTTTCCGGAGGAACGTCAATGCCAAAGAGGTCACAGAATACTTGATTAACTAAGACAATTTTGCCATTTTCATTTTCGACTAATACCCCTGCTTGCAAGTTTTGGATCAGGGCTTCCAGTCGTGAAGTGGTCGCTTTTAGAGCAATTTCTGTCTTTTTTCGTTCCCTTAATTCTTGTTCTAATTTATTATTAATTAAGCTAACTGCTTGGGTCCGTTCTAATACTCTTTTTTCTAAATTTTCATTTAACTGTTGAAGTGTTTGCTCCTGAAGATGGCGATCACTAATATCCCGAATAACTAATACCGCTCCTTGGGCATTCATTAGTGGAGATGTCATAATTTCTAAATGTAACCATTTCCCATTTTGGTTAAATTCATAGTGATCAGTAAATTTCTGCTGGGTCGCCACAATGATGGTGAAGGGATGGTGGCTAACTTCAAGAGGTTGACTATTTCTGTGTAGTGGCAAAAGTTCTACTAAGTTTTTGCCAAGAATTAAAATATGTAGTTTTCCCATTAGGTGATCGAACGCCGTGTTGCACCATTGAATTTGACCAGTGCCATCCGTCCAAACAATTGCCTCATCCACAGTGCCCAGGGCAATGTCCATCTTGGCTAATGTGGATTGCAATTCTTCGATTTTAGTAATTAAGGTTCCCGAATTAATCACATTAAATGAGGGGTGGGGAAAGTGGGGAAGAGAAAGTTAAATAGTCCTTTCTTCATTTTCTTCTGTTATTAAAGGACGTAGAGTTGCGGCAAATATCCACTGTTCGCCTTGCTTTTCCACAATAATAAAATGCTCAGAGTCAACTTCTTGCTGATCTTTGGTAACAACTTTAAGTTGTAGCGGATGATTCAAAATTGTTGATATGCTCGTTGTATTAAAGCGAGCAAAGCCCAAGTGGTGGGAATCTTGAAAATAGCTCGGTAAAATAAGTGTTAACGGTTGCCCAACCAGATCCGCCGCAGACCAACCATAGGTTTCTTCAAATGCGGTGTTTATGCGGATTACAATGCCTAAATGATCAGTAGCAATCAATGGCAGTTCTGTACTGTCTCCAGGACTGGTCAGGGTTATCATTAGTTTACCCAGTTGTAAGAGAATAAATCTAATAACAAATATAGTTGACTCCAGAGAATGTTGAAAACCTGGCTGACTGACAAAACTAATCGACAGGATAGCAATAAATATTGATTTTAAACTCAATACTATAAATGCGCTGGTGATGCAATTTGCGAGAAGCCATAGCAGGTTGGGGATCTAGAGCATGGGTAAAACGGACATGACGAATGAGTGTCCAGCCTTGCTCTAATGAAGTTTTGAGCCAATCCCAGCCGATGCGAAAGTAACTATTGCCGCGAAACCAATGGGGAGCGACCCAACGATGCTTGCCGGTGGCAAAGACCTCTACCCCTTGGGCAGTGGCATAGAGGGTGGCAAGTGCCAGAAGGAAGAAAAGGCGAGAAAGAGCGCAAACGAAACGAATTTCAGATTTCTGTAGATTCCAACCGTTGGATTGGTCATCAAGAAAAGCCTCTTCGATATCAAAACGCAAGCCATATTCTTGGATGGTGTGCAGACAAGTAGGTTCATCACTGAACAATAGCCCAAAACTCCCCATTGACGTTGTTGCAGCCAAAAGCCACATGGACTGGGCCATAGTAGTCACCTTTATGGAGCCTAACGTTGTGCCAGCAAAATGCCTCCCCACGCTGAAGGTGAATGTCTTTAAATTGACACCATCCATGGCCAGCCCGCCAAATCCAAGTATTTCGCTTGAGCCGAATTCGGTAATGCCACCCCAAATGGGTCGTGACAGCGGTCATCGCATCGGTGTGAATAAAACCCCGGTCGGCGAGCAGGACTACCTTCACTCCTTGGGACAATCGGTTGGCGGCTTGATAGAGCATCTCCCAATACTGACGGAAAGCAATGGAGGCACTGCGGTGTTTGAGTACCCGCCAAACCACGGGCAATGCCCGACCTCGGTAGACAACCGCTAGGCGTACCAAGCAATACTCGTCCCAAAACAGCGAAGTGTCTAAGCTTAGGTACAAAATCTCTTCCTGCCAATCCGCCAATGCTGCCTGAATCAGTGACTTGTATAGGCGGTGCACGTTCAGACGACTATTGTGTAGCCAACGACTCAAACGCCGTTGTTTACTTTGGGCCTGCACCCCTCGACACGGAATATAGGGTAACCACAGCGTTAGGCTAACTTCCCCTCGCTGAAGCAAGGCTATCACCATCCACAGACAGGTCGTTAAATGACCTCGATGTGCCCAGGGCACGGATTGACCAAGCAAGGCGTTCAAGGCATTGTAGAGGGGGGAGTTTTTCCACAGTGTTCACGCTTTTGAGTGGTATCTAAGGTTAGAACGCTGGCTCCCCCTTCTTCCATACAGTACCCAAAACTACCTCACCACAAGGCATTCGGCTACTTCCAATCATCTTTTGTCAGTCAACCAGGGTTATCCGAGTGACGAAATTAATTCTTTGTATAACAAACAGTAGAACTTTTGCATGAGCACCAGCCCAACTTGGAATATATATACTCAAAAAGTAGCCGTCTTTCAGATTCTACAATAGCACTTAACAAATACTTTTTTCCTTTAATTATCTTAACAGCAATAACTGCCCTGGAGTCACATTCCCCCGTTGCCTGCGGTGGTAATAAAGATGACAGGGGGAGCATAAAGCCATCAAATTACTGGGGGAGTTATTACTTGGATCATAATCACAATGATGAACTGCCATCCTGAGCCGATACCGTTCCTCCTTTAATAACCCCTTCCCTTCCCCAGGCTTGAGGCATTGCACCCCGCACCGTTCACAGATCCAATTAACGGACTGCTTTTTGCTCAGGGCTAACTGGGGCCAGTCAGGAGAATACCGGTTATCTTTCATTCCAAACCCTTAGTAATTTTTTTAGTCATCACTTGAAACCCCTAGTAAAAAATTTTGGCACTTTGCCTGAACCCCTAGTGTTTTTTTAGGTCAAGGATGATGCTCAATGTAAAAATCCAGAGCCGCTTCAAAAACTTCCTTTAGGGATAGATCGTGCTTGGCGGCATACTGTTTGAGCTTACGGCGCATTTCTGGAGTTACCTTAAAATTAAGATTAACGAATTCGTTACTTCTTGCTTTCGTTATTTCTGGCTCTGGCACGGATTCTGCCTTAGCCGTGTCAAACACCTTACTGAGCCGTCCCATTGATGACCTCCATAATTTCCTTGCCGATGGTTTTGTAATCTTGCCAGGGGTAGTGATCTCGTCCCTTCATTTCCGCAGTGGTGACTCCCATATCAATGGCCTTAACCACCGAAGCAGAGCGTCGGATAAATCCCTTAAAAACTTCGATCTGATTTTCAGCAAGAACAGAGCGTAACTCATCTGCTGATTTACTAGGGTAAGGAGGGGCAATCGTAATCAAAACTCGGTAAACGGCACCGGGGAACAAATCATGAAACATCTGGAGCATGGGGTCAAGACTAATGGCATCCGGCACGCAGGGCAGAATTGTTAGATGGGCCTCTTGGCTAATTTCTTTGAGTTCATTACTATCGGGCCGGGCGGGGGTGTCCAAAACCAAAAAATCATTCCCGGCAATATGGGCTGGAGCAGACTTTTCATTTTTGACCTTAAATAAGGGTTGTTTTTCCCCACGGGCGGCCCATTTCTCCACCGAACGGTTAGGGTCAGAGTCGATTAGCAACACTTTTCCCTTGTCGGCTAAGTAACGGGCAATGTGAATCGAGGTGATGGTTTTCCCAACTCCCCCCTTGTAGCCAGTCACGGCGATTATCTTCATTTCGTGTTTTCTTGTTTTCGTTATTTATTGCTATGACCCTAGATTAAGCTATTTGTGCCCATATCAGAATTCTTTATTTCTTGATTTCTTTATTAAGAGTATTATCAACCAAGATATGTTCACAAGCTGGTGGCAATTCCGCCTCGTAATAAAGTAGGTAATCTTCCCAAGAGGCCAACTTGGCTAAGTCCCTAGGATTATTACGATCTCTGATTCTGGCTTGCCGAATTGAGGGTGGACAAAAAACATAATGAACTTGAACGGGAACTCCCAAACGAGTTGATAACTTATTAGCCCAATCTGGATCTTTGATTTCTTTGGTAAAAGGCCCTGTTATGACCACATCGTTCCAAAGCAAATTATCTTGGGCAATGTCAAATAACTGCTCGTAGATTGGATTCCGAAAATTGCTCTTGAAATAGAGACTGTCACGATCATTAGGATCTTGACCTGATAGTTGGAGGGCTAACCGGACAAGGCGTTCTGTTGCTGTATCAATATCAAGGAAAATAGCTTGCTTCAGTTTGGCTAGTTCTTTGCCATAGAAGGTTTTGCCGGCACCGGGACTGCCGCAGACAATATAGGCCGTTTTGAGCATGGGGAAAGTCTAGAGTGACCTCACTAATATATTTCTTTTTTTCGTTAATTCGTTCTTTCTGCCAAGTTTCTATCTTTGCTTTAAGTCTTGCTTTCGTTATTTCGTTAGTTAGTCTTGAGCAGGTTATTTCCCCGAAAAACAAGCTTTCCAGGAATTTCGATTTAACCTACTCCAACTTTTCTTTATTTCTTGATTTCGTTCATTCTTGATTAAAAGCCTACATAGCTGTCGGCATAAGACCAAGAGTCAACAAAAATTACTAGGGGTTAACTAACAAATCCGCACCAACTCGCCGGACGGGATTAATCGATCGCCGTTGTTGGGTTTAATTAGTCCGTCGCCTTGCCAAGATATTGCAGAATGAGGACTACATCCACTTTCTTTCTATCCCATTCCTCCACCACATCAAGCTTATCCTTCGGGATATAGGCAGAGCGTTTTACCCGTTTCCCCTTTACCTCCAGTTCGTAGTGATAGTAGTACTGCTCGTAGGATTTTTTGCCGGAGCGGGTCTGTTTTTCACAATAGTGCAGTCGGATATAACCACTACCCTGGCCTCGAGATCGCCGGGGGCGTACTTCCGGTAAGGGCCATCGAAGTTTTATTTTCACCCTGGGGCCAGTGATGCTGAAGGATGGCGTGACAGTCGGGGTCGATTTCAACAAACTGAGTTGTTTGTATTTTTCCTCTGGTTTGTTCTGCGGCCAGGGTGAATCCCCCACATCCGGCAAATAGGTCGAGGTGTTTAAGGGTTCCATGGCTAGAACTCCTCACAGTGGATAATTTGGTCAGTTTCGGAGCAGTATTTGTAATTTGGCGATGCCGAAGGCACACTGCGTGCCCGCCGAGCATAGTGAATTGCTTCCTCCCGTAGGGCCGGGTCGTAGAGCCATTGATTGAGACGTTCCAGTTCAGACTGGGGCTTAGGGCAAACCTCCCGCTTTCCACCAAAACTCTTGAATAAACCCTGCATCATTTGCCGGAATGCTTGGGCTTGCTCTGGGGCCACCGGCTCCGGTTCAGGCTGACGCTTAAACACCTTCAAGCGAGTACCATCGGGAAGGATGGTGTATTCCGGGCAGTTATCAGTGGGAGTAGATTCAGTTTCAGAATTTTTACTAGGAGATAAGTTTGCAACGGCTTCCGGTTCCTCGGTGGGACTTTCACTTTCCCAAGGGGAGGATTCACAGTCAGTGACCAGGGAACAGGTTTCAGTAGGGGCCAGCTCGGCTTCCTCAAGATTTTTATTAGAGGATAAGTCCGCCACCGGCTCTACACCTTCCAAACCCCTAGTAACCTCCTCCACACCAGGCACAAGCACCGGCGACTGAGTAGCAACCACCGCTACGGGATTAATTTCTGGGGGTAGAACCGCCGTCACTGCCCGTTGATGGGTGATTAGGTTCTGTTGCTGGTCTTCAGGGATTTGACAGCCGTTAGCGAGGCGCATTTGGGTATTTTCCACCCGATGAATGAACTCCTTCTGATACTGCTCCCACCGAATGGGCAAATTAGCCGGGTCTTTTCTGAAATGGGCCAACACATCCGCCTGCTTGTCGTGGAAGTCCCCTCCGTAACGCTTCTGCCAGTTCCTCGCCAACCAATCCCGGAAATTGGGGTCTAGCTTGCCCTCAATGCTCCAGGGGCCATCGGGGAGCCAATCAAAGCTCTGGTTCTTCTTGGTGCGCTTTTTAGTACGACCGGCGGCGGAATATTTTTCCTCTCC
>NZ_JACJTH010000033.1:0-81650 GCF_014698595.1 Synechocystis sp. FACHB-908
CTGGCTATCTGTGATGTCCGTGCTGTAAAATTCTCGAATTATCATTAATTATGGTGAAAATTTTATTCTTTTCACCATTTTCCATTCTTCACCCTACTTTTCAAACACGCTCTTAAACATCGCCATAACAATTGCCAACATTTATTGTTTAACGTTGTCGAAAGTATGTGTCAGACTTGAAGTCGATGCTAGCTAAGATTTAAATCACTATGAACCGCCAGGGAACCTATCAAGGCAGTGACCAAGAAACGGAAGTTCGTCGTCTGAAAGAGTTGATGCCGGCTTCGGGGCGGATGCTAGTTAAACTCCAGGCCCAGCCGAAACAGTCCCGGGTAATTGATTGTGATTTTCCTAAGCCCTGGCAATTTGGCGATCGCCTGGTGAAAATTAATTTTAGTCTGTGGTGGGAGTTGACCATCCAGGAACGGGATTTGCTGATGCTGAGTGTGGTCTGTCGTTTGGTTAATATCCGTTGGTTCAAGCCAGATTTATACCAAGGGTTGACCGTGGCGGGGGCGATCGCCGTGGGGGTACAACTTTGGCAAAGGGATGGGGTAGGCATGGTGGTGGCCGGAGGATTAACGGCCTTAGCTGCTCAACAAATTTGGCGGGGTTACCAAAGCAATGAACGGGAAATCGAAGCTGACGCCCAAGCCCTCAAGGTAGCGGTACGTCGGGGCTACAACCAAAAAGAAGCCATCCAGGCCCTGTTAACGGCGATCGAAAACACGGCCAGGATTGAAAACCGCAGTACCCTCAGCTTTAATGAACTGTTGCGCTGTCAAAATTTACGCCTCATGCTCAACAGCCAGGCCAGCCCCGATCCTTCCCTATCCCGCAATTTCTAGGACGGGTTGGGCTTCCTTAATGGCCAAGATTTTTTTCATCACTTCCTCCACTACCTTGTCGGGGGTAGAAGCGCCGGAAGTCACCCCCACCGTAATTTTCCCCGCCGGTAGCCAGGGTTCCAACACTTCTAAATCCTTGCCCAGGGGCTTATGCTCCACCCGATTGCCCGGCCCAATGCGATCGCCGCTGTCAATGTGAACCGAAGGAATACCATGTTCCACCGCAATTTCTTGGAGATGGGTCGTATTAGAAGAATTAAAACCACCAATAACTACCATTAAGGACAAGTCTTCTTCAACTAAATCAAACATGGCATCCTGCCGTTCCTGGGTGGCATCGCAAATGGTATTAAAACTCATAAAGTGATTGTTCAACTCGATTGGGCCATATTTTTGCAACAGGGTTTTTTCAAACAATTTGCCAATCATTTCCGTTTCACTTTTCAGCATGGTGGTTTGGTTGGCGACCCCCAAACGAACTAAATCTTGGTCCGGGTCAAAACCAGCGGAATGGGCATTGGCGAAATAGTCTAAAAATTCCTGGCGATCGCCACCGTGGAGAATATAATCACAAACCTTTTGGGCTTCGGCCATATTCAAAACAATTAAATAGGTCCCAGCAAAGGAACTGGTGGCAATGGTTTCTTCGTGGTTATATTTGCCGTGGATGATGGAAGTATGCTCTTTCTTTTTATGTTTTTCCACCGAATTCCAAACTTTAGAAACCCAAGGACACGTAGTATCGACAATGGTACACTCCCGGTCGTTGAGTAGCTGCATTTCCTCCACACTGGCCCCGAAGGCGGGCAGAATCACCACGTCTCCCTTGGCCACGCCGCTAAAATCCTTTTCCCCGTTAACCACATCAATAAAATTCACTTCCATTTCCCGCAGTCGTTGATTCACCGAAGGATTATGGATAATTTCGTTGGTAATCCAGAGGCGATCGCCAGGGAAATGTTGACGGGTTTCGTAGGCCATGGCTACGGCTCGCTCCACGCCCCAGCAAAAACCGAAGGCCTCCGCCAACAGAATGGTGACATCCCCCCGCTCTAGGCGGTAATTATTCTGACGAATTTCCTGGATTAGGTGACTTTGGTATTCCGTATTCATTACCCCCATCACCTCTTCCCCATGGCCAAACCCCTTGCGATGGTAATTGTCGGAGTGGTGCAGAGACCGTTTAAAAGCTTTGGTATCCATAGAAAAACGAGAATGTCACCTGTATTATGTTGTTCCATTTTGCCATCCTCTCCCCCCAACCGCTAGACAAGCTCAAAGCCCATTGCCGTTGCTCGATTTTTCGGCCATGGGTAAAGCCCTGGGGGCCCGTTTGGTAGAATGGGCTAGCAATCTTGACTGAGCCTGGTTCCCAGACGTTCTGTTCCAACCTGCAGACTGTCTCTCTGGGGCTCCGTTGGGGAACATTTTCGGGCTTGATGGGGTTAACAATCCTATGCCGCGTTGACTATTTCTCTTATGAACTGGAAATTTTTCCCACACCCCTTCCTAGCCATGGCCGTCGGGGCTATCTTGGCTCCCTTCACCCCCGTCTCCGCCAGTACCTTCACCGAAACAGCGATCGATCAAACTGAGGTAATTGCAGTGGCCCGCCCCTATGGCGTCGAAACCACTAAGTATGACCTTTTGGTGATTGAACAGATTCCCGGTAAAAACAAATGTTGGGATGTCACCCCCGGAGCACCGGCCATGGTGGATCCCCTGCTGTTAAATTTTGACTTCACTGGCCACTGCCGCCGCGCCACAGACAGCAACGGCTATTCCATCCGCATCGATGGCCAGGACTATGGCTTGGATTACTTATTACGTCTTGTACCCAGGGGCAATGAATTAGTTTTGGTGGCCACTTCTCGCAACGGCCGCGGCCCCGAACTCGTAGTTGGTAGTACCAAGGGGATTGGCGCAGGTTTTATGCAGGTACAGCTCAACCCAGGCTGGCAGTTCACTAAACGCACCTACGAAGGTCAAGTTTTGGGGCACTACTACATTAGTGGCACCCAGGCCGCTATTTTGGGCGGAACCGCTGTTAGCCCTGTGGGCCCAGAGCCAATCACCCCAGAAAAACAAGAACTCATTGCCCCTGAGCCGGTTCAGACCTTGGAGAATAATCCTAACCCCACTCCAACAGAGGTAACGGAAACCGGGACGGAAATTATCATTAAGCAGGAAGTACCAGAAGTACCCGCTAATGAACAGTCCGGCATGGTGATGGAAGAAGAGAGTGTCAGCACTGTGACCGAAGAAAACTCCGTTGCCAAAGAAATGGAAACGGTTACTCCCAAACCGGCCCTTGTGGTTAAACCAAATCCTCCCCGACGCCGCACCCCCACCCCTGCGGATTTTCGCCCCTAGGAAATTTTCTTTTATTGATTTTTATTGCTTACCATGCCCTCTGCCGATACCCTGAGTCAGTTCGAAGTTTTTGACTACGATTTACCCGAAGACGTTTGCCAGCAGCTTTTGGCTTGCAAAGAAGTTGCGGTGGATACGGAAACCATGGGTTTAAATCCCCATCGGGACCGCCTCTGCTTGGTGCAAATTTGTGATCCAGAGGGCAATGTGACGGCTTTACGCATTGCCAAAGGCCAGGAGGAGGCCCCTAACCTGACCCGATTGATGGAAGACCCAGGTATCACTAAAATCTTCCATTTTGCTCGTTTCGACACGGCCCAACTAAAACACACCTTTGACATTAAAACTTATCCGATTTTTTGTACTAAAATTGCCAGCAAAATTGCCCGTACCTACACTTCCCACCATGGACTCAAAACGCTGGTGCAGGAATTGGTGGGAGTGGAATTGGATAAGTCTTCCCAATGTTCCGATTGGGGCAACGCGGCTAATTTGAGTAAGGCCCAATTGGCCTATGCTGCCAATGATGTACGTTATTTGATTCCCCTGCGCCATAAGTTAGAAAAAATGCTGGCCAGGGAGGATCGTTTACGGTTAGCCCAAAGGTGTTTCGAGTGTTTACCGGTGATGGTAACCCTTGATTTGGGTATGTATGGCAATGTGTTTGAGCATGGCGGCCCCGGTTAACTTGGGTTAAGAACGTTGAAATCTTAGGGCTTCGATGGACTGGGCAGTGAGGAAAATACCCAGAAAAATGTAGCTGGCAAATAACACACAGCTTTTACTATTGATTACTCCGTTAATTAAATCTTGGTAACTTTGGAAAAGGGAAAGGTAGGCGAAGACATCGGCGATCGCCCCGCCTAGGTTTTGGGCAAATACATCCATAATCCAAAGCATCAAAATTAAAACGAAGGTGAGAATGTAGGCAATTATCACGTTTTCCGTCAGAGAAGAAATGAACATGCCTAGGGAAAGCACCGCCGCCGCCACTAGAATTACCGCCCCATTGGCCACTAGCACTAAACCGCTTGGTAGGGGAGGATTAGCCGCAGAAAAGATAATGATTTGATAAATCCATAGGGGAACTAACAACACTGAGAAAAACAGTAATGCCCCCATTAATTTGCCCACCGCCACCACCCAATTGGTGACTGGGGAGGTGGCCAATAATTCCAGGGTGCCTCGCTTTCTTTCTTCTGCGTACAGTCCCATGGAAAGGGCAGGTAGTAGTACTAAAATCAACGAAATAATTAAGCCTAAATAACTAGAAAGAAAATCCCCCGCCACATCCACTGGCTCAGAAACCCCCGACTGCCGCAAAAACTCAACGTTGGAGATAATTTGACTGAGCATCAAAGAAAAGAAAATTCCCGACATTAACCAAAAAATGGCGGCAATGCCATAGGCAAAAGGAGAACCAAAATAACTTAGTAGCTCTTTACGGAGAATGGCGAGCAGATTGTACAGAGTGGTCATGGGAAGAGGAAAGTCTATAGTGGCAGAGTTTCCGGTGAGCTTGAGCTCTGTTTGCCGTGCTTATGCATGGCCATGGTTTACCGGATTGAATCTAGAATAGGGGGGTTAAAGCTCCCATGGATAAATTCAGCATAGTTTATGGTTCAAGTTGGTGCGGCGGCAATCAATCGGGTCGATGTGGCCGTCATTGGGGGAGGCATTGCTGGGGTGGCGATCGCCGAATATGTGGCCCGCCATACTAACCTGTCAGTGCAGTTGTTAGAACAAAATAGCCATTTGGGGGGGGATTCCTCCGGCAAATTGGAGGGTTGGTTCCATACGGGGGCCCTATATTCGGGCCAGGATGATGGTCAGACTTTTTTTAATTGCGTTAATGGGGTGGAGGATTTACTCAACCATTACAGCCATTATTTCGCGGGTCGCTGTAATTTGACCTTGGAGCAATTTGACCACGGTTACCGCCCCACAGTTACCGGCGCAGGTTGGTTCGACCCCAATCCCGTTTACCTGATCCATCCCCAACGCCACTCCCCAGAAATGCTCCAGTCCGGCCTCAAGGGGGATCGGGTGCAGTTGGAAATGCAGTTAAAGCGGGTGTTGGGTCGTTTGGAAATGGCCTATGGGCAGCAATTCAATTGGCGATCGCCGACGGGCAATGGAGCAGTGGCACCGGACTATGACCATTTGGAAAGTTATGAACAGCGGAGTTGCAGTCTATTAGGTCAGTCGGAAAAAATTAGTCACTATTGCCAACAATTTGACCTTAGCCATGGGGTAAAACCCAGTGACTATGCCCTGTTGAAAAGTTTAGATTGTGCCATGGATACCCAGGGGATTTTGCAGGATCTTACCGCCAGCGCCCTGGCCCACGGAACGGCGATCGCCACCGGAATTAATTTAGAACAAATTAATGTGGATCGTTATGGCCCAGTCAGGGTACAAAGTATCTTTTATCGAGATTGCCAAGGACAGCAACATTACCTTAAAGCCAAAGCGTTTATTTTTGCAGTGGGAGCAGGCTTTGAGCGCATTTTACCCACTCTACAGGTGCGAGCTAAGCTAAAACAAAGTCGCAGCACCATGGTGGTAGCTTACCCTGCCATTAGTTCCCATAATTTCGTGCGGATGTCCACTAAAAACTCCTACCATTTCAATCATTTTTTTCAAAGGGCAAATATTCCTGATTCTTCGGAATTTCTAAACTATTCCATGCTGGCAAATTCTGGTTACGTCAGTAACGAAAATGATTATTTAGCTAGTGGAGAAATTGAATTACTTTTGGATACGGCGGCACGGTATTTCAGCGAAGAAAATTTATATCAACGTCAACTCTGGAGTTACGATTGCGTTAAAACGGAGTTCATTAGTGACGATGCCCAAAAACGTCGCTATAGTTATTGGATTGAAGTTAATCCCCAGAGCAACTACCTTTGTGTGTTACCGGGTAAGTTTTCCTTTTTTCCTACAGTGGCGGTGCAAACTCTCAAGCAGTTAAAAACTATTCTCCCAACGGAGGAAGTTGACCGGAGCCATCGAGATTATAGCGCCCATTACCATCAAGCCCAAGCTCTCGTTGCCTCTCCCTATCCCCACCAATTATTAGCATCTTATTGGAAAAATAACGCTAATTCTTAGTTGTGGCATAGCAGGTTATTTAACAGTATTAATGGAAGTAGAATAATGTTAAAAACCGTTGCCATACAGGTCCAGGGAAGGGTGCAAGGAGTGGGTTTTCGTCCCTTTGTTTATACCCTTGCCCAGGAAATGGGACTGAATGGTTGGGTGAATAATTCCACTCAAGGAGCTACCGTTGTCATTACCGCCGACGAAAAGGCGATCGCCGACTTTACGGAGAGATTAACGAAGACATTACCTCCCCCTGGTTTGATTGAACAATTAGCCGTTGAACAGTTACCGCTGGAAAGTTTTACTAACTTTACTATCCGCCCCAGTAGTGATGGCCCTAAAACTGCGAGTATTTTACCCGATTTATCCACTTGTTCCGCCTGCTTAACAGAACTATTTGACCCTAGCGATCGCCGTTATCTTTACCCCTTTATTAACTGTACCCATTGCGGTCCCCGCTACACCATTATTGAAGCCCTACCTTACGACCGTTGTCGTACCACCATGGCTAGGTTTCGCCAATGTACCGACTGTGAAAGGGAATATAAGCAACCAGGCGATAGACGCTTCCATGCCCAACCTAATGCCTGTCCTCGCTGTGGCCCCCAACTGGCTTTTTGGAACCGACAAGGCCAAGTAATTGCAGAAGCAAATGAAGCTTTAAACTTTGCTGTAGATAATTTAAAAGTCGGCAATATTATCGCTATTAAAGGCTTAGGTGGCTTCCATTTGTGTTGTGATGCCACTGATTTTGAAGCTGTGGAAAAATTAAGATTAAGGAAACATCGACCGGATAAACCTTTGGCGGTAATGTATGGTAATCTTGGTCAAATTGTGGAGCATTACCAACCTAATAATCTAGAAGTTGAATTGTTACAAAGTGCCGCCGCCCCTATTGTGTTATTAAACAAAAAAAAACAATTAATTTTGGTGGAAAATATTGCCCCAGGCAACCCCCGAGTCGGCGTAATGTTAGCCTATACTCCTTTGCATCACTTATTACTAAAAAAATTAAAGAAACCCATGGTAGCTACCAGTGGTAACTTAGCTGGGGAGCAAATTTGCATTGATAATATTGACGCTTTAACCCGGTTACAAAATATTGCTGACGGTTTTCTCGTTCATGATCGCCCGATTGTTTGTCCAGTGGATGATTCCGTTGTCCAAATAGTAGCTGGGAAGCCATTATTTTTGCGTCGAGCCCGGGGTTACGCTCCTCAACCCATTACTTTACCAAAGCCTACTCAAAAAAAACTATTGGCGATGGGAGGTCATTATAAAAATACAGTGGCGATCGCCAAACAAAATCAAGCTTACGTCAGCCAACATTTGGGCGATTTGAATTCTGCTCCCACCTACCAAAATTTTGAAGAAGCCATTGCCCATTTAAGCCAGCTATACGATTTCTCTCCCCAGGAAATTGTTGCAGATTTACACCCTGATTATTTCAGTCATCAATATGCTGAAAACCAAGCTTTGCCTGTCACTTTTGTGCAGCATCACTATGCTCATATTTTAGCGGTTATGGCGGAACATGGAGTTATGGAGGAGTCCGTGTTAGGTATTGCTTGGGATGGCACTGGCTACGGCATGGACGGTACTATTTGGGGGGGAGAATTTTTAAAAATCACCCAAGGTACTTGGCAGAGAATTGCTCATCTACAACCATTTCATTTATTAGGTAATCAACAAGCCATTAAATATCCCCATCGGATTGCTTTGGCGTTGTTATGGCCCACTTTTGGTGATGATTTTTCTGCTGATTCTTTAGGAAATTGGTTGAATTTCAATAATGGGTTTAAAAACAAGATAAACAGCAGGTTAAATCAGGATCTAAACAACAAAAATTTACGTCAACTTTGGCAACGAGGGCAAGCACCGCTCACTTCGAGTATGGGAAGATTATTTGACGGTATTGCGACACTGATAGGATTGATTAACGAAGTAACTTTTGAAGGTCAGGCGGCCATAGCTCTGGAAGCTCAGATTATGCCAAATTTAACTGAGGAGTATTATCCTTTGACTCTAAACAACAAGGAAAAAAAATTAGCTGTTGATTGGCGCCCCTTAATTAAAGCTATAACCACAGAAGATAGAAGCAAAACTAACCTAATAGCCACTAAATTCCACAACAGTTTAGTAAATTTAATTATCACTATTGCCCAACAGCAGGGAATCGAAAAAGTTGCTCTGGGGGGAGGTTGCTTTCAAAATTGTTATTTGCTTGCCAGTACCATTACTGCCCTCAAAAAAGCTGGTTTTTCTCCTTTGTGGCCCAGAGAACTACCGCCCAACGACGGTGCCATTTGCATGGGTCAACTGTTAGCTAAAATTCAGGCTCGGCAATATATCTGTTAACTCAACTCTATCTAACCAAATTAATTTATTTTGGGCATGGGTAAAATTTCCTTAGCAATAAAATCTTGGTAGGCTTGTTGAGCGGCGGCCTGTTCAGCACTTTTTTTCGATGAACCACTACCACTACCCAATGGTTGATCGCCAAGCCAAACCGTTGCCTGAAAACCTGACTGTTGGGGCAAATTTTGATCCAGGGGTTCTACTCGGTATTCTGGTAAACATTTGTAGTGGGCTTGGGTCCATGCCTGCAAAGCTTCTTTATAGTTATGGAGGGCAGGATCTTGTCTAATTTCAGTGGCTTTGGCCAACAAATGTTCGCTTAACCAAGGGCGGATTAGGGATAAATCCCCCACACTAAGGTAAAGAGCTCCCAATAAGGCCTCAAAGCTATCCGCCATCAGGGAAACTCGCCCATTTTTGTCTGCCAGGACCGCCGGAGTAATCCAAAGAAATCGGTCTAGGCCATACAATTCTCCCCAACCGGCTAGGGTACGATCACTGACCAAAATCGCCCTCAGGGCAGACATTTCCCCCACTGAAGTCTGGGGATAATGTTTCATCAGCACTTCCGCTGAGGCTAACCGCACCACTGCATCCCCAACAAACTCCAATTGCTGGTAATTTTGTTCCGGGGACTGACTGGCATGGGTGAGGGCCAAATCCACTAGGTTCCAATCCACTGGGGTATTGTCAGTTAATCCCAACCGTCGCAGTAGGGCCTTCAACTGGGTTTGACGATGGGGAAGCAGAGACATGGAAGCTTAAAAGAGAGTGTAGATAAAGGGGGCGATCGCCGATCCTTGGGTGAAAACAATTAAGGCTCCCAGGAGAACGAGGGTTAAAATCAGGGGTAATAGCCAATATTTTTTTCTTTGCCGCAAGAAACCCCAAACATCCTGCAATAATTCAATAAATCCTTCCATAAGGTTACTTTTAAACGTTTATTAGCAATTTGTGGGTTAGTAGGGTTTTTGCAGATGGCTAATGTCCCGGGGACGACAAGGCGATCGATAGGTAACCTGCTGGGGCTCCAATTGGCGGGCCATGGTGTCCCTTTTGATTAATTTCATTACCAGAGCCATAGGAGTAACCACCAACGCAAAAATTAGGGTCAGGATGATGCGGCTGTTAATCCACCCTAAAACATGGCCAATTTTTAGCCATAGTTCATACACTGGGCCCAAACTACGGGGAGCCACTAGCCCCAGCCCTCCAAAGGCAAAGGCGATCGCCCAGGGCAATGGAGGTAATCCGTGGCCCTTTAGTAGGGGAATGAGCAGACCAAAGAGAAAGGCAATCATCCCGGCCATAATCCAGGCAAATTCCCGTAGTATTTTGACCGTGGGGGTAGTCTTAGTATTCGTCATAGCGCTCGGTTTAAGATCGCAATTTTGAGGTGGCTTGATATTAACAAACCTTTAGATAGTCTAGATTAAACTATTTTGCCAACCATGAACCTGCAAATATAACTTTTTGCCGAACAATATCCGGTCTCTAGTGGTCCCTATACCTTTTATCTGTATCTAATTTGAGCCTAAATAGCTTCTTCAGTACTTTTCTGCATAATCTTTTTAGCGTCTTCTTTGTATTTAATAATTCTTCAATTTGCCAATTCAATTTATCAATGGAATCCTGCAATTGCTGATTCTCTGTCTGTAAATGAGCGATAACATAATTGTTATTTTCAATCTCATTTTCTAAATGACAAACTAGATCATTAACCGCAATATTTTTCGCTTGTATTGTTTCTGCCATTGATGAATATTGATATTCTTGAACCTGACATTGCCTAAAATCTTGCCAGAGCGAAATAAAGTTATTTTTTTCTGCTTTATTTTTTGTGTCTGCAATTATTTCTAGACACAAATCACTAATTTTGCCGGCAGTTGTTGACCAGGGAAATTTTTTAGCTCGCTCTTTCCCTTTAGTAATTAGTTCGTTGCGAATTGCTTGATTTTGAACTTTTTCCAAGGCTTCAATCATTTCTCTTTTATTCTGACCATCGATATAAATAACTGCATCTTTCCCCACCTCTGGCAATGAAGAGTTATGGCAAGTGATTACTGGGCAACCGCAGGCCATAGCCTCAAGAATCGGCAAACCAAAGCCCTCGTACAAAGAAGGATAAACCAAGGCGATCGCCCCAGAGTAAAGAGCTTTTAATTCCTCATCTGTTGGTCGAATCAAACAAATATCAACATTGTTGGGTAGTGATGGCATTTCCCTTTGCAAATCTACATTGCCCCCCACGCAAACAATAGTTAACTTTTCAGGACTCTGCCAATGCTTTAACGCTTCAAATAAAATAGTGCCGTTTTTATATTGGTTTGCTCCCAAATGGGTACCGACTAGTAACAAATAGGAAGCATTGATAGCAAACTTTGTTTTAATTCCACTGATTTCTCGTGACTCTGCTGGATGGAATCCCTTATCAACGCCATTATGAATAACTGTTATCCGGGAAGGCTGGACCTCAGGATAAAATCGCATTAAGTCCTGGGCCGTATTGTTAGAAACCGCAATATATTGATTGGCATAGAGTATGGCATAGTTTTTTTCTCGCCACCAAAACTCCCTTAAATCCCAGCCCATTACCTCTGGAATCATGTCATGGATCATTAAAAGGGAAGGGGTAGATAGGGGCGTTGTGTAGTAAGTGGAAATGAATAGATCAGCATGGAATTGATCACAAATTTCCTGTAGCTTGGTGGAAAATAATGCTTCTTCTTGATAATTAAACGTTGGGAGATGATAGTATTGAGCCCCTTGCAACTGGGGAGCAGTATGACCTCGATCAATCAGAATAATATTTTCTATAAAACCTGAATCACACCATTGCGCCAAGACACTCCGCCACACCCTCGCAATCCCGGTATTGGCAATGTGAAAAAAAATACCATCAATAACAATTTTCATTGATTGTCAAGATTGAGAGGATGTTTGGCAATGCAATCAGGATTTTTACCAGCAAAAAAATTCCTTTGCAAACAAAATAAGCTGACAAAGGAATTTATGTGGTAATGATATCTTGAATTTTGGCCAATCGTTCTGGGAGTTAGCTAACAAATATCCCGAGATACCAGGTCTTAAAGATGGATTAGGATTTTGTTGAACTTATAGGACTCAAACCACTACTGTCGACCTTACCCAAGAGTGGAAAATCTTCATTAGAACAAGCCCAAGGTTAGGGACTTATCAATGGGGAAAGTTGCCCCAGCACCTAACCATAAAGCCGCCGCAGTGCCGAACAAGAAGACAGTCATGGCAATGGGACGACGGAAGGGGTTTTGGAATTTGTTCACACTTTCAATGAAAGGCACCAACATCAAACCAAGGGGAATGGCAGCCATACCGGCAATGCCCAAAAGTTTGTTGGGAAGAATGCGCAAAATTTGGAAAGTGGGGTACAGGTACCATTCAGGCAAAATTTCCAGAGGGGTCGCAAAGGGATCCGCTGGTTCACCGATCATGGCAGGGTCGAGGATCGCCAATCCGGCAATTAGCCCCAAAGCACCAAGGATGCAGATAGGAAACATGTAAAGAATGTCGTTGGGCCAGGCGGGCTCACCATAATAGTTGTGACCCATGCCTTTGGCAAGTTTGGCCCGTAAATCGGGATCGCTAAGATCCGGCTTTTTGATAATACTCATGGGGCAGAGGCTCCAAGTTAAGGTTTTTTAGAAGTTTTCTAGATTTTCTAATCTGTTCCAATCTTTAGCAATTTGGCAACGGTTTAAACGAAATTGCCCGATCAAACTCAGATCGGTGGGAAGACAGGAATTACAAAGGACCGGAAATGCCTTGTTTGCGGATCATCAGGAAGTGCAACAACAGCAACACGGCGATCGCCCAGGGAAGCACGAAGGTGTGGAGGCTGTAGAAGCGGGTCAAGGTAGCCTGACCAACGCTTTCACTACCTCGCATGAGGGTCACCAATTGATCCCCAACCACGGGAATAGCGGCCGGTACACCGGAAACGATTTTTACCGCCCAGTAACCCACCTGGTCCCAGGGAAGGGAGTAACCGGTTACACCAAAGGTGACAGTGGTGACGGCTAGCATTACACCCACAACCCAGGTCAATTCCCGGGGCTTCTTGAAACCACCGGTGAGGTAAACCCGAAAAACGTGGAGAATCATCATCAGCACCATCATGCTGGCGGACCAACGGTGAATGGAGCGAATCAGCCAACCAAAGTTGACTTCATTCATGATGTATTGGACAGAGGCGAAGGCTTCCGTGACCGTGGGTTTGTAGTAGAAGGTCATGGCGAACCCAGTGGCAAACTGGATCAGGAAGCAGGTCAGGGTCAGGCCCCCCAGACAGTAAAAAATATTGACGTGGGGAGGAACGTATTTGCTGGCAATGTCATCGGAGATGGCTTGCACTTCCAGACGATCATTGAACCATTGAAAAACTTTTGATTCGGTGACTTCTTTTGAAAACATTGAAGCTAGACTTCTCTTAAGGATCAGGGATGGAGGGGGTTGACTCCGGCGGAGCCGTAAAATCGCATATAATCAGCGTACTATGACGGTTTGACCAAGGGTGGAAAAGCTCCCAAACTTGGCAAAAATGAGAACTACTCATCACAAAATGTAACACAGCTTCAAGCCCTGGGGAAAGGGAAGTCCGGCTGTGATTCTGTTCTAAATTTTGCTCCTCTATCCATGCTCGCTAAATATTTTTCTGAACCCATTGATCGTGCGGCCCTCGGTTTGATCGGTGTCCTTAGTGCGGCGATCGCCGTGGTGGTGGTGGGTCATTACACCTGCCAGAACAACAATCAGTGTATATTTGCCAACCGTCCCAGGGTACAAAATTTTAGTTGGGGCGAGGCTGATCTGGGGGCGAAGGACAGGGCTTTTATCATCACCTTTGACCGTCCCATGGACCAACGGGAGGTGGAAAAGAATTTGGTCATTACCCCAGCCCTACCAGGAAAATTTAGTTGGGCGGGTCGTCGCATGGCCTATACCCTGGAAAATCCCATTCCCTACGGCACTGATTACGAACTGCAAATCACCAATGTGCGGGAACAGTATGCGGGTCACCACCAAGGGCAAATGATGGCCCCCTTCACCAGCAGTTTCCGTAGTCGAGACCGGGCCTTTGCTTACATTGGCACCCAAGGGATCGAGCAGGGACGGATTATTTTCTACAACCTGACTAAACAAAGGAAAACCATCCTCACCCCACCGGGACTGACTGTGGTGGATTTCCAATTCTTTGACGGGGGTAAAGGGATTCTGTTTGCCGCCGCTGAAATTCAATTGGGCTTTGAGGGGCTCCGGCAACTACAGCTATACCAAGTGCCCGTGGTGGAGAATGACAATCCCCAAGAGTTGCCCAAACCGACTTTGGTGCTGGATAACCAGGGATTTCAGAACAATCAATTCGACGTAAGCGAAGACGGTAAATCCATTGTGGTGCAGAGGGTCAACCGTGAAAATCCCGCTGACTTTGACCTCTGGATGCTCAAAAACCAGCAAAAGCCTGAGCGTCTGAAGGTACAGGGCGGAGACTTTCAAATCGCCCCGGATAATCAGTCCTTGGCCGTGGCTCGGGGGGAAGGCATCGGTATTTTGCCCCTCCAACCGGATGCAAAACCATTGGATTTTCTGCCCAAATTCGGTCAACTGTTAACTTTTTCCAGCGATGGTAGCGCCGCCGCTCTGGTGAATTTCAATACGGAAGATGCCCAAAAACGCTTCCAAAGAACCCTTTTCTTTGTCAATAACCTTGGGGTGCAAAAGGAATTAGTGGATACGGACGGCTCCATTGTCAGTTGTGAATTTGGTCGCAATAACCAAACCCTGTACTGTCTGCTAACCAAGCTTTTGCCGGGGGATGAATACATTGAAGAGCCTTATTTTGTCCAAATTAACGTCAACAGCGGTGAAGTTTTTCCCCTGCTTAAGTTGCAGGATTACCGGGACACCCAAATGAGCCTTTCCCCTGACGGTTTGGCTCTGTTATTTGACCAGGTAATTATCGATCCCGAAACCCCGGCTGATAGCCGTCTTAACACCGACACCGGGGAGGCGATCGCCGATAGTCAGTTATGGTTGCTCATACCGCCCTTAAGGCCAGAGTTAGGGCAACAGGCGGAACTCAAGGCTCTTTCCCTGATGGGCTTTCGTCCTCTGTGGGCTCCTTAGGGGAAGATGGCTTCTGTCTGGCCTGGCAATGCTGTTCTATTCTTTCCAGAGCTGGGAAAATTGGGCCTAGCCAGCGGCGGTAAATATCCCGGGAATTGGGGGAGGTCACAACTCGGTTAACCAAATTTTCCCATTCCGGCTGATCGGCGGGCAAAATCAGCCCATAGCCCTGACAATCCAGGGGATAGGGGGGATAAAGGCGATAACTCCGCCCTAGAGGAATGTCCAGCACTAGGGCTTCTCCAAACAGCAAAATGCCATCACCGGCAAAAGCATCAATGCGCCCCTGCATAAGAGCTTCTACCCCCAAACGCCGTGCTGTAAAACCCTGAAAATTAATCAGTTCTGCTTCGGGATAACGGGCCGCTAAAAATTCACTGTTACTGGTACCGCCCAAGACTCCGATTCTCTCCCCGCGCAAATCACCATCACTGTCAAATGACCCCAGGCGATCGGCGGGAATTAAAAATTGGGTTCCTGTGACGAAAAAAGGCCGGGAAAAGGTGATGGGCAATGGTAGGTCACGGCGGATGGTGTTGGGGCCACACTCCACCACCACTACTTTTTCGGCCACCAGGTTATAGCGATTGAACAAACTGGACTGATAAAACTTTACCAGTAGAGGTTGACCCCCGAGGGTGGCAGATACCTCTGCTTGTAACGCTTGGATAAAGTCCACACAAATGCCTGTCCATTGATTGGCAGGGCCGTCCCGAAAACCAAAGGGCACTGAGTCGTCTCGAATCGCTACCTCGAGTAAGCCAGTGGATTTAATGGATTCCAACACCGTTTCAGCCTGGACAGGGGGCACCACAAGACTCTGTAAAGCCCAGGCTGATAGAGTCAGTAGGGGACGCAGAATGGGAAAAGATTTTGGCTGGGGGAGACGGGATCCACTGGAATTGCTCATTGCCAATTATCCAAAAGATCTTTAAACAGAGCTTCTTCAATCCAGGTTTTTAAAACCACCGTCAGGGGTAGGGCTAGGATCAAACCTAAAAGTCCGAATATGCTGGCAAAAAATAGTTGGGCGATGAGGGTGACCGCGGGCAGCAGGGAAACTTGCTTGGCCATAACAATGGGGGTCAGCCAATAGCTTTCCACATTTTGAATGAGGAAATAGAGAATTAGTACGGCAATGATTTTCCAGGGGGCGTCCAGCACAGCAATCATCAGGGGAAATACCACACTGGCGGCGGGGCCAATGTTAGGAATGAAATTTAAAATTCCCGCCATCAAAGCATGGACTAGGACTAATTTAATTTGCAATATCCATAACCCAATGCCGCTGAGACTGGCGATAAAAAAAGAGTTAATGACAATGCCCGTGAGCCAATTGCCCAGGGAAGATTCTGATTGGGTCAGGATTTCGTCGGCCCGGCGGCGGTAAAAGGAGGGAAATAATTTTAGGGTGCCCTGTCGATAGGCTTGGGGAGAAAGCAACATCATCACGGCGATCGCCAGGATGAAGATTATTTGCAGGACAGCGGTGACGGAATTGGAAAATAGGTTAATCAGGGAACTAAGGGCATTGGCCCCCAGGGCGGAAATGGAGTCCGGCAGATCATCGACGGAAAAAGCTTGGCTAAAAAATTTCACCTCCATCCGGTCGTGCCAGTCTTCAAAAAAATTCTCCAGGCGATCGCCAACTTTAGGCAGGGAACCGATGAGAATTTGCAGTTGTTCCCAAAAAGGGGGAATAACTAACAGAAAAAATAAAACCACCGCCACTGTGACGGTGATCAGGGTAATAGCTAGGGCCAGAGGCCGTTTAATTCCCCAGGTTTGTAATTGTTTAACTAAACGATTGAGGGCAGTGCTCAGCACAATGGCCAGGAAAAGCAGTAACAACAGTTGGCGGATTTCCCAAGCCACATAGGCCGCCATTGCCAAACAAGCTAAACCTAACCACTGACTAAGCTTCATCACACCCGTCAATCAATCTACTCAGGGCTGAAAATTAACAATGCGGGCAAAGCTCTGGGGTTCCAGACTAGCTCCTCCCACCAAGGCTCCATCAATTTCCGGTTGGGCCATAATTTCATCCACATTGTTGGCATTGACCGAACCGCCATACTGGATGGTGACCTGGGAATTAGTTAACTGTTCCCGAATCAGCCCAATAACCCGATTGGCTTCCGTTGCCGCACAGGTGTCCCCTGTACCAATGGCCCAAATCGGCTCGTAGGCGATGACTAGGTTAGATTGATCCACATTCACCAAGCCTTTTTTCACTTGGTCAACGATAACCTGTTCCGTTTCTCCGGCATCCCGTTGCGCCTTACTTTCCCCCACACACAGAATGGGAATTAAGCCCGCCTTTTGGGCCGCCAATACTCTCAAATTGGCAGTTTCGTCCGTTTCCCCAAAATATTGCCGTCGTTCACTGTGGCCGATAACCACATAATGAATACCGATTTCCGTCAACATAGCCGCTGAAATTTCCCCTGTGTAGGCCCCACTCGCTTCCCAATGGACATTTTGTGCCCCTAGGCGGACCCTACCGCCATGGAGTTGTTGGGACATGCCGCTCAAATCGGTGAAAGGAACACACAACACCACCTCACGACTTTCCGCCGCATCTTCGATTAAAGGTTTAAACCCCTGCAAAAACGCTTGGGCCTCCGCCTGCGTCTTATGCATTTTCCAATTGCCCGCAATAATGATTTTTCGCACGATTCCAATCTTTAACGATGAAGGTCACAACAAAATTTGCCAACCCCCAGTTTACGTCGTCCGGGGTCGTCACCATTAACCAACGAGGAACTAACCCCCAAACTCAACTGCTTGAAGCCGAATTAATGCCGCCCTGGCTTTCAATCTAGTCCAATCGAGAAGATAAACTGGAATTAGTTCCGGCACTGGTGGAAAAAATCATGAGCGAACAAAAATCATCTTCGTCCCTGACCGGCTTTGCTCTGGCCGCTCTGATGGTGGCATTGGTTGGCACCGGCTTTGCCTTCTGGACTGGATTTAATCTTTCCCAACGTTCCCCCACGGTCACAGTGGACCCCGATAAGCCCGACAAGGCCGTCCCTGGGCAAGCACAAATTTACTGGCTTAACAACAATGACACGGCGATCGCCTTTGTGCCCCAAAACATTCCCCCCAACAATGATCCACCAGAAGTACAGACGGAACGAGCCCTGAAAACCCTATTAGCCGCTCCTGACAGCGACATTTCCGCCATTCCCCCCAATACCAGCCTTCTGAGCCTCACCAAAACCGCCACCGGCATCAACGTTGACCTATCAGCCCAATTCACCGCAGGGGGAGGGAGTCAAAGTATGATTGCCAGACTGGGACAAATTATTTACACCGCTACCAGTACAGACCCCAATCTTCCTGTTCGTTTACTAGTGGAGGGAGAACCTCTAACAGTACTAGGAGGAGAAGGGTTAATGATTGCCCAGCCCATCACCCGCAAGCAATTTGAAACGGATTTTATGCCCCCTGATCGTTGACAATTATGGTCATGGTCTGCTCATCTATGGTGAGGACAGTCGGAATTATCACGGTTTTAGTTGGTAAGAATAACCCCATTTACCTAGATTCAGACTGGACCTTATCAGTCCGGACACCCTGTCTTTAAAAGCCGAAAGCCCTG
Source organism: Synechocystis sp. FACHB-908 (assembly GCF_014698595.1). Taxonomy (NCBI): domain Bacteria; kingdom Bacillati; phylum Cyanobacteriota; class Cyanophyceae; order Synechococcales; family Merismopediaceae; genus Synechocystis; species Synechocystis sp. FACHB-908. Next base: position 18,454 of record NZ_JACJTH010000033.1, read on the forward strand.
CAATGTCCTCCTCCTCTGAACTTGGTAATGCGTCTTCTGTGCCGTTGCAGTTTTTACTGTTCATCGATGATCGCCCCAACTCCCAAGACAGTGTGCAGGAAATTGGTCAATGCCTGACTAACCTGTTGGATGGACACAGCCATGACCTCCAAATTCTGCAAATCAGTAAACATCCCCACCTCGTAGAGCATTTTCGTCTGGTCGCCACCCCCTCCTTGATTAAACTACAACCAGAACCACGGCAGGTTTTAGCTGGCAGTAATATCATCCAACAATTGCAAAAATGGTGGCCCCGCTGGCAACAGGAATTGGCGATGGATCCTAACCCAGAGGATACGGGGCAATCCCCCAGTTGTCCCCGGGAAATTTCCTCCGTGGGTTATTCCGGGGAACTGATGAAAATGTCCGACGAACTTTTTCTGCTGAAGAAAGATAAGGAAGAATTGCTCCAACAAATACAGTTCAAGGATCAGATTCTGGCCATGTTGGCCCACGATTTACGCAGTCCCCTCACCGCCGCCTCCATTGCCGTTGATACCTTGGAATTGTTACAACACAAACCCATCGAAGAACAGAAACCTGCCCTCAGAAGTCAACTATTGTATCAAGCTCGCAAGCAGTTCAAAATTATGGACCGCTTAATTGAAGACATTTTACAGGCTTCTAAAAATCTTAATTCTCAGTTTCAAGTTCACGGTCGTCCCCTGGCGATCGCCGATCTTTGCCAAGAAGTTCTGGAATTGTACCAAGCAAAATTTAGCAAAAAAAATCTCACCATTACCTACGATATTCCCAAAGACTTACCAAATGTTTTTGCCGATGAGGAATTAATTCGCCAAGTAATTGCCAATCTTTTAGATAACGCTATCAAGTACACTCCTGCCCATGGTTCCATTACCGTGGGAGCTCTCCATCGTACTACCCAAAAAGTTCAGGTCAGCATCACTGACAACGGCCCCGGCATTCCCAATTCCAAACAAGAAACCATTTTTGAGGGACACTTTCGACTGCAACGGGATGAACAGACCGATGGCTATGGTTTAGGTTTATCTCTCTGTCGCAAAATTATCCAGGCCCACTACGGCCAAATTTGGGTGGACAGTCGCCCCAAACAGGGTAGTTCTTTTCACTTTACGTTGCCTGTTTACCGTTGACCCCCCAACCAGTTATCGGCGGATTTTGAAGCATTTTGACTCAATGGCAGGCAGGGAACATTTTATTGAAGTTCCAACGCCCAGCCAGATCTAAAGTAGACCGATAATGGCTTTAGCCGCCGCTTCCCCAGTACGAATTGCACCATCAAAAAAGCCAGCCCAGCGGGGGGCTATTTCCGTCCCGGCCCAATGAATACGACCTACAGGGGCGCTCAGGGCTTGGCCAAAACTTGTCCAGACTCCGGGAGGCATAAAGGCGGCATACCCTCCCCCAACCCATTGTTCACTGGGCCAATCAACTTCATCGTAGGTCTCAGGAGATAAAGCTTCCTCGCCAAAGTACAGAGCCAGATCTGACAGTACTCCTTGACGGCGTTCCGCTTCGCCCATGGCAATCCATTTTCCATACCGATCGCCAACTACGAAGGAAGCAATTACTCCCACTCCCGTGGTTGGATCGGAACTATCAGCACATAATTCGATCCAGGTGGTGTTACCCAAGCCAATACCGGCTAAACCTTTCTCCCGCCAAAAAGGGCGATCGTAGGAAATCAAAAGCTTACAGCAGGTGCCCATGGGTACTCTTTGGGTGAGTTGCTGGCGGAGAGGAGGCATGGGGGGACTATAGGTAATTCTTCCGGCCAAATGGGGCGGGGTTGCCACAATGGCGAATTTTCCCTGATATTTTCCTGTTGTAGTGGTCACCTCTACCCCTTTGTCGTCCTGGGCAATGTGTATGACCGGTTCCCCTAAGAGGATGGAATTCCCCAATTCAGCGGCAATTTTTTGAGGAATTTGTCCCGCCCCACCATGTAATAGTTCTGCTTCTGGATTTTCCCCTTGGGAGGCAGATTTATGGCCCCATAGGATGTGCAAAAGAGATACCTGAGAAGGCTCGGCGGGGCCTAAAAACCCCACAGCACGACACATATAGGAAAAATACCAATGGCCGAATGCTGTATGGGTATTTTCTTTAATCCAATCGGCAAAGGTTTGACTGTCTAACTTTTTGTTTTCTGGCGTAGCTTCGGGATGTTGCTCGTCCAGACTTTGGGCAAGGGTATTAAATTTTTCCCATGCCACCATGGCATCATTCCATTCATCAGAGCTTATTTTCGGCGCTTCCCCTTGGAACACTCCTTGAAAAAAACCATCAAACTCGTAACGTTTCCCATCAAATAACAATACCTTTAAGCCATCAGCAGGACTGGGAAAACGTTCTATGTTGTATTCATTAAGCAAGGCCAGAAAACGATCCTGGGTAGGGCCCACCCATTGGCCTCCCCGGTCAATCCATTGTCCCGATGGCAAATATTCTCCATACATTCTGCCCCCCAAGCGTTCCTGGGCTTCAATAACTAAGACAGAATAGTTAACCCGAGATAAATTACGGGCCGCGATCAATCCCGACAACCCTGAGCCGACAATTATGCAATCACAGGACGAGGATGGGGCCATTAGAGCACAGGGAGGATTTAAATTAGTTTTGCCTGATCGTATCACCACCCATCGCTCATCATTACAAATCTCATAAACCTCCAGCTCTGCGCCCAAATATGCTCCTCTGTGGAACTTTGACCGGGGGAATAGAGTTTAATAGTCTTGTGAGAGGCCCGAGCACAACTTTCTCAGTTAACCCCAATGACAGCAGGACGAAACCAGCGCCTATCGCCCGTATTGTTACAGAGTAGTATCGGCCTGTTAATTCTGACTGCTCTCATTCTTTTGGCATTCAGTACCCTGTGGCTAAAAAATATTCGTTTTGGTTCCCGTTCCTACCGAGCCACGGTGCTTTTTAGTGATGCAGCCGGTATGTTAGTGGGCACCAGGGTTGACTATCGGGGGGTTAGGGTTGGTCAGGTGGTCAGCGTCACGCCCCAACCGGAAGGGGTGGCAGTGGAAGTGGAAATTAGTCCCACCGATCGCCTAATTTCCAGTCGTGCGGAAATCCAAGCACGTCAATCCGGGTTAATTGGTGAAACATCTATTAACATCATTCCCAGTGAAGTGGTTTTACCCCAGGAGGTTAACTATAAACCCCTGGATAAGGACTGTAATCCGGAAGTGATTATCTGCAACGGTTCCATCCTGATGGGGCAGGATGCGTTGGATGTTAATGCCCTAATTCGGGCCATGATGCGTATTTCTGACTTTTTCAGTGAGCCAGAGATTAACAATGCCATCCGCTCCCTTGCAACCCAAACCCCCGAAGCCCTCAAGGATATCAGTCAGTTTAGTAATGAAGCGGCTACCCTACTGCGGGAAATTAACCAGGATGGGGGAGTCAAAAACATTCGTCGCACCCTGGCCTCTGTGGATCAAACTGCCCAAGACTTGTCCGTTTTGAGCCGGGAAGCCACTGACACTGTCCGTACCCTCAACCAAGGGGGAACTATTCCGGAAATTAACCGCAGTTTGCGTTCTGTCGGATCAGCGGCGGAGCAAATCCAAGCTTTTTTGGAAGTTAATAACCAACGGCTGGGGGCTACCCTCACCAGTCTCCAGGGCACCAGCGACCAGTTACAAATCAGTGTTAAAAACCTAGAGCCCCCTTTGGTGCAATTGTTAACTCAGGTTAATGAACAAGATACGGTGGGCAATCTTAACCAAGCGTTGGCCGATCTCAAAGCTGTAGCTGATAATGCCAATGAATTGACCGGGAATCTGAATCAATTTGCCGATCGCCTGAATGATCCCCAAACCATTATTTTGTTGCAGCAGTTGTTAGAATCCGCCCGGGCTGCCACCCAGAACCTAGAAAAAATCACTTCCGATGTGGATCAACTCACCGGTAATCCAGCTTTGCGAGAGCAGTTAATTCGTCTTATTCAAGGACTAAGTAATTTGGTTTCCACCACAGAACATCTGACGAAACAGGTGCAATATGCCCAGCAATTAAATCAACTTTCCGATGATTTGGCCCTGGTGGCCAGGGCCCAGGAATTGCAAACTCCTAGAGTTATTCCCGCCCAACCCCAAAAAACCGTCACAAAACCTTAGGAAACCCCTAAAATTAGCCTTCGAGGTGTGCCATATCAATCACCTGAATTATTAAGTTTAATTACCTTTACCCATGACTGCCGTACCCCCATCCTGCCAAATCCTTGACGGTAAAGCCCTCGCCCAAAAAATGCAGGGGGAATTACAACGGGACATTGCCCAACTGGTGGCCCAGGGCCATCGATCGCCGGGGTTGGCGGTGTTGATGGTGGGGGACAATCCAGCCAGTGCCGTTTATGTCCGCAATAAGGAAAAAGCCTGTGAAAAATTGGGCATGGTTTCCTTTGGCAAGCATTTTTCCGCTGATACGGACCAGGAAACATTGACGGCGGCGATCGCCAGTTTGAATGAGGATGAACGGGTGGATGGCATTTTGGTGCAATTGCCCCTACCGGATCATCTCGATGCAGTCAAACTATTACACACCATTGATCCCAGTAAAGATGCAGACGGGTTGCATCCAGTCAATTTGGGTCATTTGGTGCGGGGAGAAGAGGGTCTAAGGAGTTGTACTCCAGCGGGGGTGATGGCTCTATTGGCGGAATATAACCTTGATTTAACGGGCAAAAATGCGGTGGTGTTGGGGCGCAGTATTTTGGTGGGCAAACCCCTGGCTCTAATGTTGCTAGAGAAAAATTGCACCGTTACCATTGCCCATTCTCGCACCCAAAACTTGGCCGATATCACCCGGCAAGCAGACATCCTCGTAGCGGCGATCGGTAAGCCGGAATTTGTCACCGCCGATATGGTCAAACCAGGGGCAATCGTGGTGGATGTGGGTATTAACCGTCTTGATTTAGGAGAGGGGAAATCGACACTGGTGGGGGACGTGGATTTTGCGGGGGTTGCGCCCGTGGCCAGTTACCTCACCCCTGTGCCCGGTGGCATTGGCCCCATGACGGTGACTCTGTTGTTAGCTAACACTGTGGCTAGTTATCGGCAACGGTTAGGTATTTAACTTTAACCACTAATAATCCTAGGTCTCTTGCTACACTGGGGAGCGGACTTGGCCAACCCTAACCTTGTGGGTGATCAAGTTGAACGAACCATTCCAGCCAACCAATAACCATGGGTGATTTTTTAGCCAACGTTTCCCGTTATCCCCGGTATCTGATCAGTTTTACCCTGGGCATCTTTTTCTCCGTTTTCACTTGGCTCCAGCCCCTATTAAAAAATCGTGTCGGGGCGATCGCCCTGATGGGACTGCTGGTCAGTGGATTCATTTTTCTCTATTTCACTCTGCGGGCCATGTTAGGATTGACCGTGTAGAGGGAGTTTGGGCTAATCTGTCCAGGCTCGGACTTTTTTGTTGCCGAGGAGCAGGTCTATGGCTACCAGTCGTCGAGTTTCCCGGGTGTCGTCCCTAATTAAGCGGGAGGTCAGTCAAATGCTTCTCCACGAAATCAAAGATGACCGGGTGGGCACAGGCATGGTTAGCGTCACGGAAGTGGAAGTTTCCGGCGACCTACAGCACGCCAAAATTTTCGTTAGCATTTACGGCTCCCCTGAAGCCAAAGCCTCCACCATGGCTGGACTGCACTCCGCCGCTCCCTTTGTCCGTCGAGAACTGGGGCAACGGATGCGTTTACGGCGCACCCCAGAAGTTTCCTTTTTAGAAGACCGCTCTTTGGAACGGGGCGATAAAATTCTCAATCTCCTCAACAACTTGCCCCAGGCGATCGCCACTGAAGATTTGGAAGACGACGATTCTGGCCTTGCCCTGGATTGACTCCGACCACGGTTAGACTGACTTGGGTACAGGGTACGACAAATTACCAACCATCCCATCAAGCAAGTTTTTCCAGTTATTTCAATACTCACCAAGTTTTAAGCAAACAGCAATGACAGAGGTATTAAGGGTAGGACAGCCGGCACCGGATTTCACCGCCACGGCGATCGTCGATCAAAGCTTCCAGACCGTCAAATTAAGCACCTACCGTGGTAAGTACCTGGTGCTGTTTTTCTATCCCCTAGATTTCACCTTTGTCTGTCCCACGGAAATCATTGCCTTTAGCGATCGCCATAGCGAATTTACTGCCCTAGATACGGAAGTTGTGGGCATCTCCGTAGACAGCGAATTTTCACACCTGGCCTGGATTCAGACCGAACGGAAAATGGGGGGCATCGGCAACATTAACTATCCCCTAGTGTCAGATCTCAAAAAAGAAATTAGCCAAGCCTATAATGTCCTCGAACCCGATGCAGGCATTGCCCTGCGGGGACTATTCATTATTGACCGGGAAGGCATCTTACAATACGCCACCGTCAACAATCTCTCCTTTGGCCGGAGTGTGGACGAAACTCTGAGGGTACTAAAAGCCATTCGCCATGTGCAATCTCACCCCAACGAAGTTTGCCCAGTGGATTGGCAGGAAGGAGACAAAACCATGATCCCCGACCCGGAAAAGGCTAAGACCTACTTCGAGACAGTGGCGGAACCTTAGGTTTGCCCAGCCAAAAATGCCGACCCTAAATGGATAATTTTGACTACTAGGCTGACTGGTGAGAGATAAGTCGTGGGTGAGCTAGCCGTTTTGCCAACATCACTAAGTGTTGCCTATATCCGCCAATATTCACTAATTTTCAGACCAACTCTTCTGATGATTAATTACCCTTTCCCCTGGCTAACTTCGATGTCTCCCCTAACTAGGCCCCTAACCCTGGCCATGGCCGGCATTGCTCTGTCACTGGGTCTGGCCACTCCTGGCCACGGCGAAACCTGTGTGCCCATCCCTTTGGTGGGAGGTCAAGGTAATAGTGTGACTAAAACCGTCGCTGTTCCGACTATTCCCGCAGGGCCTCTAGGCATGTTGGGAATTAACATAACTCGTAATAATTGGAATACCGATTGGGCCGTACCAGGGGGAACAGTTTTTAAAAAATTCGTGATGACGGTAACCTCTGCCGAATCTACCCCCTTTGATATTCGAATGTTTTTAAAATATAGCGACCAGACTGCGTCAGAAATTTTTAATCAACAAGCTTTTGTCTTTAAACCTAATACTCCCTTGGAAATTGTCGGTAATGCTACCCCAGAAGAACAACCCTATCAGGTAAATCTTTTTGTTAACGGGCTAGACTCATTGGGCAAAACTTACACGGCCACCCTAGTGGGTTGTCGCTAAGTTTATGACCGGCTAATTCTCTAGATTTATCAGTAGCTAACTGACGACGAGTCATTGGCTAAGGGAGAGATTGAAGCCCCATCAACGGATTCTAAGTCATGGTCAAATATTGCCGTTCAGGATATTGTTCTCGTTGCAGTTGCTCTAGGGTATCAACGAAATCTGCAATGCCTTGAAATCGCCCATAAACAGAAGCAAAACGGATATAGGCCACTTCGCTTTCCTGGCGTAAATATTGCAACACCATTTGCCCGATTGCCTCGCTGTGAATTTCCCGTTTTGGCTGTTGCTGTAAGTTGGCCTCAATTTCTTCAACAATGTGTTCTAGGCGCTGGAAATTAATATCAGTTTTTTCACAGGCCCGCACCATACCCCGCAGCAGTTTGGAGCGGTCAAAGGCTTGCCGTTCCCCATCTTGTTTAATGACCGTGACGGGTAACAACTCCAGCCGTTCGTAGGTGGTGAAACGGTGTTTACATTCCAAACATTCCCGCCGCCGCCTAATACTTTGGCCACCTTCGCTGGAACGGGATTCAAGGACTCGACTATTGTGGTGCTGACAGTGAGGACATTGCATAATGGCTACAAAAAATGAGCTTAGCCCAACCTAACGCATACAAGAATGTTGCGTCAAAGTCAAGCTAGCCCACGGTTGAAACAGAGGTAAAAACTGGGGTTTTAAGGGAGTGTCCAGGCAAAAAACACCTGGAAAAAAGACCCTTTAATTGGACTATTTTTCGATGCGGGGGGGTTCCCGAAAGGCGATCGCAAAGAAAAGGACCGCAAGGGCCATGGTCAGCACCAGAATGTAAGCAACACTTTCCATAATCTAAAAAATTCCTAAAAGTTTATCCTTACACACTAATCTATACATTCCCCTGTCCCCTGACAACTAGACCGACTTGGCCAAGAACCAAACACTGCGGTGTGGGCACTGCTTCTTTGCTAGTATGGGTTAACGATTAACAATTGATTAAGGGGTCTAGACCCGTTCGTCATTGCCTTCCCTGTCTGGCGGGAATCCACCAATTCCCATAGTCTAAGATTTAGTTTCTGTACCCGTTTTTCTCTACCCTGATCCAGGAAGATTGCCGCCATGTTTCCCCCCTCCAGTGATTTGACTGAGTTGAATGATGGTCAGCCTTTGTCTGGCCACCATGCCGATAAACCAGAAGAAGCATGTGGGGTGTTTGGCATTTACGCCCCTGAAGAAGCGGTGGCCAAATTGACCTATTTTGGACTTTATGCCCTGCAACATCGGGGTCAGGAGTCGGCGGGTATTGCCACTTTTGCCGGGACAACGGTTCACTGCCACAAGGATATGGGGCTAGTGTCCCAGGTTTTTCAAGAATCTAAACTGAATGAAATGGTGGGTACTCTGGCTGTGGGCCACACCCGCTACTCCACCACGGGATCCAGCCATCGGGTCAATGCTCAACCGGCAGTGCTCCCTACCCGTTTGGGTCCCCTGGCCCTGGCCCACAATGGCAATTTGGTTAACACTAACCAGTTGCGAGAAGCTTTAGCGGAAAGGGGCTGTGAGGACTTTGTCACCACCACCGATTCGGAAATGATTGCAGTGGCGATCGCCAATGAGGTGGATAAAGGCAAAGACTGGGTGGAAGGCACCATTGCGGCCCTGACCCTTTGTGCGGGAGCCTATAGCTTAGTGATCGGCACACCGGAGGGAATCATTGGAGTCAGGGATCCCCATGGCATTCGCCCCCTGGTGATCGGTGTGTTAGAAGAAGAAACTCCCCGCTATGTATTGGCATCGGAAACCTGTGCCCTGGACATCATCGGTGCCACCTATGTGCGCACGGTGGAAGCCGGAGAATTGGTCCATATCACCGAATCTGGCCTAGTTTCCCATCGATTAGCCGAAAGCGCTGACCGTAAACTCTGTGTGTTCGAGATGATTTATTTTTCTCGCCCGGATAGCGTGGTTAACGATGAAAGCCTCTACACCTATCGCATGCGCATTGGCAAACATTTAGCCAAAGAATCCCCTGTGGATGCTGATCTCGTGATGGGGGTACCCGATTCCGGTATTCCAGCGGCGATCGGCTTTTCCCAAGCTTCCGGTATTCCCTATGCCGAAGGTTTAATCAAAAATCGTTACGTGGGGCGTACCTTTATCCAACCCACCCAACATATGCGAGAGCACGGCATCCGCATGAAACTCAATCCTCTCAAAGACGTATTGGCCGGTAAACGGATCATTATCGTCGATGACTCTATTGTGCGGGGCACCACTAGTCGCAAAATTGTCCGAGCGTTACGGGAAGCTGGAGCAACAGAGGTACATATGCGGATTTCTTCTCCGCCAGTGACCCATCCTTGCTTCTATGGCATTGATACCGACAGTCAAGATCAACTAATTGCGGCCAGACTGACAGTGGCGGAGATTGCTGAGCAAATTGAAGTGGACTCCCTCGCTTATCTTTCCCAGGAAGGCATGTTGTTGTGCACCGGCGAAGATATTTCCCATTTTTGTTCTGCCTGCTTCAATGGAAGATACCCCATCACTGTGCCAGATGCGGTCAGGCGCTCTAAATTAATGCTGGAGAATATTACTGCTTGAAAAGTTGGCCGAAAACTCTAAACAGAATCATTGGCGATTTTTAGGTTCGGATGGCTGGTCGCGACTGTGGTTGGCCAAAAACCAGGTTCTCCAGGCAGTGGAACTGCGGACAACAATCCACAACAGCAAAATCGCGATTAAGCCACCATTTTTGGGAGCTTTGAAAGCGAATAGTACCAGTCCCACCGAGAATAAATCCTCTAAAACTGTTACCCAAAAGGGCAACCCCCGCAAGCGAAAAAACCAACCGATCGCCACTAGCCTTATGGCCAGAGCAAAGAGGGAACCGATCGCCCCCACCACCCATAGGGGAGGAAAACGAAAATCCATTTCCAATTGTGAAGCCAACTCTGAAGTCAATAATCTAGCGACAGTGATGGCCATCATTGCCCCCACTAGGGGAGTGAACAACAATTGCACAATTTGTAGAACTCTCTGGCCCAGCAACTTTTTTGAGCCAAACAATTCAAACAAAGACCAACTGGTCAACACCGCCACTACCACCTGGGGATTAACCCTCCAGAGTAGGGGCACTTCCGACCATAACTGACCTTGGATTAGACCAACTATTAACAACGGTAGGGCAATGCGCATCCCCGCCGCTGCCGCCGCTGACAAAATTGCGAGGATTCCAAGGAGGGTGCTCATTAAAGTTCAAACCGGGAGGGCAAAACCGACCATATCAGGGATAATGTTAAGAAAAGTTGCAGACTAAATGGGAAAGAGTTACCTCATGGGCGTTGCTGTTCAAGTCAAACAACTCCGAAAAAAGTACGGTGCTATCCCTGCGGTGAAGGACATTTCCTTTGCGGTGCCCAGGGGAGAGATATTTGGTTTACTTGGTCCCAACGGTGCCGGTAAGACCACCACTATCCGTTGCTTATGTACTCTAGCCAAACCAGACGGAGGGGAACTGTGGATTGATGGCGTAAACGTATTAAGCGATCCCCGCCAGGCCCGGCGCCGTTTAGGCTATGTGGCCCAGGAAGTTGCCATAGATAAAATCTTAACAGGTCGAGAATTGTTGCAACTACAAGCTTCCCTCTACCATCTTGATGCCATTAGCTCTCAAAAACGCATCGACCAACTTTTAGATATTTTGGGCTTAACAGCCTATGCAGATCAGAAAACTGGAACTTATTCCGGCGGGCTAAAAAAACGTTTGGACCTAGCAGCAGGTTTACTCCATCAACCAACGGTGTTGGTGTTGGATGAACCATCGGTGGGGCTAGACATTGAAAGTCGCTTTATTCTCTGGGAATTTTTGCGCCAATTGCGAGATGCAGGCACTACGGTAGTAATTACAAGCCATTACCTGGAGGAAATTGATGCCCTAGCCGATCGCCTAGCCATCATTGACCAGGGCACAGTTATCGCCACCGGCACCCCCACGGAACTAAAAGACCGGGTAGGGGGGGACAGGGTCACCCTCAGAATTAAGGAATTTACGGCAGACCAGGAAGCAGAAAAAGCTAGCCAAATTCTCCGCTCCCTAGCTTTCGTTCAGGAAGTGATTGTCAACCAAGCCCAAGGCAATTCCCTCAATCTGGTGGTGACGCCCCAGAGTAATCCCCTCAGTCAGATCGAAAAAGCCCTACTCGCTGACGGTTTACCGATTTTCAGCTTGGCCCAATCCCGACCTAGTTTGGATGATGTGTACCTAGCGGCCACCGGCAAAACCCTGATGGATGCGGACTTGGCCGCTGCTGCCCAACGGGATCTCAAAGCAGAAAAAAAACAAGCGATGAAAGCTAGTTAACCACGGTGTCAATCAATCTCCCGGAGACTTTTCCTGAACGATCAAAGCAAGGGCGAAAAAAATTCCCTACCATGGTCACCAAGGTAAAACTCTGCCCCAGTGTGTGCAAATTCAGCAAAGTCAATTAAACTGCCGTCAAGCCCCAAAGTTTTATGAGTCAAACCCTCACCCCTCCCAAAATCACTTCCCTGCTAGCTCCTCAGGCCGCCCCGGCCAATCCCCCCAGCTTAACGGTGGAGTTTTTCCAAGAAACCATTGCCCTAACTAAGAGGTTATTTATCCAACTGCAACGGCGGCCTACCACCCTAGTGGCAGGGATCATTCAGCCGTTTATGTGGTTAGTGCTATTTGGTGCCCTATTTCTCAATGCGCCCCAGGGCCTATTTGGTAATGACCTCAACTATGCCCAATTTCTAGCACCGGGCATTATTGTTTTTACTGCCTTTTCAGGGGCTTTGAATGCCGGTCTACCGGTGATGTTTGATCGGGAATTTGGTTTTTTGAATCGCTTGCTGGTTGCTCCCTTGGCCTCTCGCTACTCCATTGTGGCCGCCTCCACGGTGTATATCATCAGTCTGAGCCTGATCCAAGCAGCAGTGATTGTCGGGGCCAGTGCTCTGCTGGGAGCTGGTTTACCCAATAGCTTTGGTTTGGGAATGATTGCCCTGATTGTTTTCCTAATCGTGTTGGGGGTAACGGCCCTAAGTTTAGGTTTAGCCTTTGCCCTGCCGGGCCACATTGAATTGATTGCGGTAATTTTTGTCACTAATTTACCCCTACTCTTCGCCAGTACTGCCCTTGCTCCTTTGGACTTCATGGCCCATTGGTTGCAGGTGGTGGCCAGTTTAAATCCATTAACCTATGCCATCGAACCAATCCGTTACATTTACCTGAATGGCAACTGGGGTTTGGATAGTACGGTTTTGACTGCCCCTTGGTTCAGTTTGAATTTCGCCCAGGTATTGGGGGTGTTAGTTTTGTTTGATGGTTTAGTATTGTTATTAATCCAACCTTTGCTCAAACGTCGCTTTTTGTGATTTTGTCTGTTGATCATAGCTGATCGTATTTGTTCAACAACCGTATCTCGGCAACATTGAGCTGTAAAGTTTTAGACCAATTAACCACTTGGAGCCTGATGACCATGAAGACAGCCCAAATAACCCGCTGTTTAGCCCTCAGTGCCCTCACCACTGGCCTGTTCAGTTTCGCCCCCGTTCAGGGTCAATCCACCGGCACTGTCCCTGGAGAAGATCCCTTTGTTTCCAACAACGTTGACCCCAGTAAGCAGGGTTTGGGAGGGGGATTCGATCCCATGTCGTTGATTCACAATGCCAATTTGAGTCGCACCCGTAATGGGTCAGACTTTGCTGAGGATACCCAGAGAAATATCAATAAAGCCGCAGACCAGTTCAAGCAACTGCAACAGCAACGACTAATGGAAATGCAGCAACAGCAGACTGAACCGGCGATAGCCCCAGCCCCCGGATCGCCCTAGATTGGCTAATGGTTATGGGCTTGACCTATGGTACTGAAACTGAAACGGGGGACTTGGTTGCTCTGGACAGTGGCCTTAATGCTGGGGTTGGGCGTAGTGGCCTGGGAAATGAGTCGCACTCCTGAAGAGGGTACAACTACTGTCCAAAGTCCCTCTGTAAATCGCCATTTTGATTTCAGTGCTGATTTGGTGCAATCCATCACCATTACCCAGTCTGAGCCGAACCGAGCAGAGATCAAAATCTATCGCCGGGGGAAAGATAATAATGGTGACTCTGTTTGGTTGATGGATAATCCCCAGCCAGCGGCCGTGAGTGGTCCGGCGGTAGATTTTTTGCTCAGTGTGGTCTTGGGCAGTCAGAACGACCGGGATTTTGAGGTGCCCACAGCGGAATTAACGGACTACGGCCTTAATCCTGCCGGGACAGAGTTAACTATTCAATTGGTCAATGGTAAAACCCACCGTCTCCAGTTAGGTAACCCCGACTTTGCAGGGAATTCTCTCTACGCTCTGGTTAACCCGGTGGAGAATGCTGATATCCCGGCAGAAAGCCAACAAGTTAGTCTAGTGCCCCGTTCTCTGGAAGAATTGACCAGGCGATCGCCAGCGGATTGGCAACAGGCAGATTTAGAAAGTGATGATGAAAATTTAGATGGTAGCGGTCCTGAAGGTGGCGTTTCCTCCGAATTCCCGGCAAGATAGCTGAGGGGACTTGTGGTTTTCGATGGCAGTCAAATTTGGCAAAATACTTACAAGACTGTAGTAGTGCAAAAAATTTCGTTCCTGGTAAACAGTTTTCCGCCTCGCCCCTTGTTTGAATTGACAAGCAGGAATGTTTGTCCCAGCCTTGTCCTGCCAAAATTTTTAGGTTGTCCCCATTGCCCATGACCAGCAAAATCTTAGAAATTCAAGACCTGACGGTGAGCTTTGACGGCTTTAGGGCCCTCAACCATTTGACTTTTTCCATGAATCCGGGGGAATTGCGGGTAATTATTGGCCCCAACGGCGCAGGAAAAACAACTTTTTTAGACGTGATCACCGGTAAAGTTCAACCAACGGAAGGCCGGGTCCTATTCCAAGGCAAAGACATTCGTAAAATTCCGGAATATCGCATTGCCCGTCTGGGGGTGGGGCGGAAATTTCAAACTCCTAGGGTCTATCTCAATCTGACGGTGGCGGAAAATTTGGACTTGGCGGTAAACCGAAAAAAGTCCGTTTGGGGTACTTTGATGGGACAGGCTACCGGAGCTGAGCAGCGCAGTGTGGGAGGACTGTTGGAAACCATTGGCCTGACCCCCAAAGCTCACTTGGCGGCGGCCCTACTCTCCCACGGCGAAAAACAACGGCTTGAAATTGGCATGTTGGTGGCCCAGTCCCCCACTTTATTGTTGGTGGATGAGCCGGTGGCGGGATTGACTGATGAAGAAACGGAAAATGTGGGGGATTTGCTCTTGGCCCTGGCGGAAAGCCATTCCATCATTGTGATTGAACATGATATGGAGTTTGTGCGCCAAATTGCCCGCAAGGTGACAGTACTCCATCAGGGTTCAGTATTGTGTGAAGGTAACATGGACCAGATTCAAAATGATCCCAAAGTAATTGAAGTGTATTTAGGAGAAGCCCCCAGCCTTTCCCCCCAACAGTTTAAAATTCTTCGCACAGTGGCCGCTGTCGCCGCCGCCGACGGCAAAATTTCTGAGACAGAAATGGCGATTATTTTAGATAACCTCAGTCAGGTGTTTAAAGGCAGTGGATCTGATCCTCAGCATCTGCGACAGGAGTTGCAAGATTATTTGTTGCAGGGGGTTGAAGTGGACTTTGCTAACTTAACGGAAGAAATTCCCAAACAGGAAGACCGAGAATTGGTGTTGCGCCTGAGCCAAGAAATTGTGGCGGTACACCGACAAGAACCAGAACCTTTTTGGGAGTGGCAAGCCTATCAGGAATTACTGCGGGGTCTGAATTTACCCATCACGGCTATCAGTGTTGATGAGGATGGAGATTAGGGGACTTGAACTATTGGAGTTGGCAATCAATGAAACTCTAGCCACCGGGTACAATCGGGCAAGTACCTACAAAGCAAAAGATTATACTTAGGGGTTGGACGTAAAGCCAAATCTCACAGCAGCAGCAATCATTGCCCCGATAATGGCCACAATCAATGTAATGCCCATATCTGACGGTTTTGACTGTCCTCTAGGCGATTAACTCGACCATTCAAGCCTTCCAACTTCTCTTCTATGCGTGGAAGGGCTTCCAGCTTTCGCTCAATCCGGTCTAGTCTCTCGTCAATTTTGGCTAAAATGTCTTTTAAGTCAGTTTCAATTGTTGCCATTTATTCCTCCTCAACAGGGCTACTCCTAGTATATCTAGGGCGCAATCTTCAGACCTAGCCAAAAAACAACAGCCAGGAATATCTGAAAACCGGCTCGAAAAAGTATGGAGATTAGCGGACTCGAACCGCTGACATCCTGCTTGCAAAGCAGGCGCTCTACCAACTGAGCTAAACCCCCGTGAACTGGTGCATGTTACGCCCTTTGGTAACAAACCTCAGCTATTATAGCCATAGAAGTTCACAACAAGCAAGGATTTTTCCGCTTTCCTATGGCTTATCAGGTAACAACTTTTTACCATTTTACCCGGCTCAATTGTTTGGCAGAGAAGCAAAGCCGTTGGCAGGAGTTGGGCGATCGCCTGGGGCTAAAGGGAACTATTTTGTTGGCAGAGGAAGGGGTCAATGCCACAATTGCTGGTGAGTCGGCAGCCATCGAAGAAATGGTCAAAATTATGGCAGCGGATTTGGGCCTAACCAGTGTGCCCCAACGTCATTCCTGGGCAAAAACCATACCTTTCCAACGAATGAAGGTGAAAATTAAGCCGGAAATTGTCAGCCTTGGCCAGCCTCAGGTGAACCCGGAAAAACAAGTGGGAACTTATGTGTCGCCCCAGCAGTGGAATCAATTGCTCCAAGACCCTGATGTGGTGGTGATTGATACCCGCAACGATTATGAAGTGGCGATCGGCACCTTCCAGGGGGCAGTCAATCCCTGTACCAAAAAATTTCGCCAATTCCCCGACTATGTGAAGAATAATCTAGACCAGCAAAAAAACAAAAAAGTAG
Organism: Synechocystis sp. FACHB-908; assembly: GCF_014698595.1. Taxonomy (NCBI): domain Bacteria; kingdom Bacillati; phylum Cyanobacteriota; class Cyanophyceae; order Synechococcales; family Merismopediaceae; genus Synechocystis; species Synechocystis sp. FACHB-908. The sequence goes on from NZ_JACJTH010000033.1 coordinate 34,692, forward strand.
CGATGTTTTGCACTGGGGGGATTCGCTGCGAAAAAGCTAGTGCCTATCTCTTGGAGGAGGGATTTGCGGAGGTTTACCATCTCCGGGGGGGAATTTTGCATTACCTAGAAACCATTGCCCCGGAGGAAAGTTTGTGGCAGGGGGAATGTTTTGTCTTTGATGAAAGGGTAGCGGTGCAAGAAGGCTTAAAAGTTGGCTCCCATGCCCTCTGTGACCATTGTGGTTATCCCCTTAGGGTTGGCGATCTCGCAGAGATCCGCTACGCGGTGCGCCATTGTCCCCAGTGCGGTTTAACGGTGGCGGTAAGCAATGAGTTATAGCCTGAGAATTGCCGATCTACCGGAGGATGAACGCCCCAGGGAAAAATTGCTCAAATACGGGGCCAAGCATCTGGGGAATGCTGAATTGATCGCCATTCTCTTGGCCACAGGTCAAGGCAAAGGCAAGCTGTCGGCGGTGGGTCTGGGGCAATATATTTTGCAACAGTTGGGACAAAATCGTCAGGACCCCATGGACGTGTTGCGTAATATCCACCCTCAGGAATTGATTGCTTTTCCCGGCATTGGTCCCGCTAAGGCCACCACGATTTTAGCGGCGGTAGAATTGGGTAAACGGGTGTTCCAGAGTCGTCCCTTGGAAAAAATGGTGGTGGATAGTCCCGAAGCGGCGGCGATCGCCTTGAGCCAGGATTTGATGTGGCAGACCCAGGAACATTTTGCCATTGTCATGCTAGACGTAAAAAACCGTTTGCTGGCGACCAAAGTGATTACCATTGGCACCGCCACAGAGACCCTAATTCACCCCAGGGAAATCTTTCGGGAGGTGATCAAACAGGGTGCCACCAGGCTGATTGTGGCCCATAACCATCCCTCCGGTGGGCTAGAGCCGAGCCCGGAAGATATCAGGCTGACAGAATTCCTACTCCAGGGGGCCCAATACTTGCAAATTCCGGTATTGGACCATCTCATTTTGGGCCACGGCAAGCACCAAAGTTTGCGGCAATGCACAGATCTGTGGGAGCGTTTTCCCCAGGGAGATTAGGAGAAATGCATGTAATTGCCTTAATTCATCTGAAAATTCCAACAGCAGGGTTAGCCATGGTATAGTGGAAGACTGTGTTCGATTACCAGCCACATTATGCCCAAACTTAAAACTCGTAAAGCCGCCGCCAAACGATTTCGCCCAACCGGCAGTGGCAAGAAGATTATCCGTCGCAAAGCGTTTAAAAATCACCTATTGGAACATAAGAGTTCTGAACAGAAACATCGTCGTCTGTCTAACCTAGCTTTGGTGCATGAAGCCGATGAGAAAAATGTCCGGCTCATGCTTCCCTATATGTAATTGAGTAGTTAGCGCTATTTTTGCTCACTTTTCCGCTGGGTGCCATGGAAAGTTGGGATGGGGAAAATCCCGCTAGGGTTCTAACTCCAAAACACTTTCCCAGGTAAAGCTGAAATTATCTTTAGTTTTTTAAAGTTACTATGACCAGAGTTAAACGGGGCAACGTTGCCCGCAAACGCCGCAAGAAAATTCTCAAGTTAGCCAAAGGTTTCCGGGGTTCCCACTCCAAACTTTTCCGCACCGCTAACCAACAGGTAATGAAGGCTCTACGCAATGCCTACCGCGATCGCCGTAAGCGTAAACGGGATTTCCGTCGTCTGTGGATTACCCGCATCAACGCTGCCGCTCGCCAAGAAGGTATGAGCTACAGCAAGCTGACCGGACAATTGAAAAAAGCCAATATTGAAATCAACCGTAAAATGTTGGCCCAGTTGGCTGTTTTAGACCCCGCCGCTTTTAGTGAAGTGGTAAAAGTTGCCGCCACCGCAAAGTAGAAAGCTTTATTTTCCCTTTGGGCAAGGCTGACCGATTTAGATAATTGAACCAAGAAAAAGAAACTCCCCACCCTAGGTAACTGGGATGGGGTTTTTCGTTGCAGGTATTAAACTTTTTTCAGTTTTTTGAGGGTGTCGTACATTTCCGGTAAACGCTTATAGATGGCAGAGGCTTTGAGATAAAGCTTGTGGGGCATATGGGGACTGCCACAAACTACTTCTTTGGGCCCCACTTTGCCATGGATTCCCGTTTGAGCCGAGGCGATCGCCCCGTCACCGATCTCGGATTTGTCCGCTACTCCCACCTGACCAGCGAGGATTACCCGGTTGCCGATGGTAACTCCCCCCGCTAAACCCACTTGGCCGGCTAGAGCACAAGCCTCACCAATACGACAACCATGGGCCACATGCACCATATTGTCGAGTTTAGTATTTTTCCCGATGCGGGTTTCCCCCACGGCGGGACGATCTACTGCACTGTTACAGCCAATTTCTACCCCGTCTTCCAAAACTACTTGGCCGGATTGTTCCATTTTGAACCAGCCTTCGGGGGTAGGCACAAAGCCGAAACCCTCTGCCCCGATCGCCGCTCCGCTATGGATCACACAACCTTGGCCAATCTGAGTTCGTTCGTGGATGGTGCAGTTACCATGGAGTACGCTGTCGTTGCCAATGGTCACACCGGGGTAAATCACCACATTGCCGTGGATGCACACCCGATCGCCGAGGGTCACGTTGGGATAAATTACCACATGGGGGCCAATGCTCACGTCCTCACCACAATGCACCGAGGGATCGATAACAGCAGTGGCATGGATACCCGCCGGTGGACGATAGGGTTGATAAAAAACGGCGATCGCCGCCGCAAATAGGAGCCGGGGTTGGGCAGTGGCACACCAGGCTATACCTTGGGCATCCGCTTCTGCTTGAAGTTTTGCATCCGGGGGCAAAATTAGCGCACTGGCCTGGGTTGTCTTCATTTGAGGCGCATACTTGGCACTATCGACGTAACTGATTTGCCCGGTCAAGGCCTCCGTTAAGGCGGCAACGCCCCCAAGGGTTGGATTGCGATCGCCAAATTTTTCTAGGCTGTGGCATTGGATATGGGTTTGTAGGCGTTCTACGAGTTGGCTAAATTCCATGGGAGATCGGCGGAGCTAAACGCTAAATTGTGGCCATTTTCCCATAAGGCTTTGACCTTTCCCGTCCCTTTTCGCCGGTGCTAACTTTGGTCTAAGGTATCTCTCTCAGCCTCACCCAGGGGAACGCAAAAATTAAACCTCCGCCACCATTTCCCTAGGAGGATTCTTTGGCGATCGCCATTTACGCCACCAGGCCCAGAGGGTTGTGGCCATGAAAATACTGGAATAAACCCCGGAAGCAAAGCCAATAATCAAAGCTAAAGCAAAGAATTTGAGACTATCACCACCGAAAAGAAAGATTGCTACCAGGGGCAAAGAAGTGGTCAAAGAAGTGTTAATGGAACGGGTCAAAGTTTGATTGACTGCATCATCCACCACATGGTTAATATCCCAGTCAGAATGGCGCTCTAGGGTTTCCCGCACCCGGTCGTATATGACCACGGTGTCATTGACAGAAAAGCCGATGATGGTCAGTAACGCCACCAGGAAAAGACTATCAACTTCCACTCCTCCCACTAAGCCAAAAATGGCAAAGGCTCCCATGGTAATCAAGGCATCATAAAGTAGGGCGATAATGGCAAAAACAGCGTAATCAAGCTGAAAACGGATAGTTAAATAGATGATAATCCCCAGCAGGGAAATCACCAGGGCTAACACCCCAGAACGGAATAAAGCTTTGCCTACCGTGGGGCCAACGGTGTCAATTTGGATAGTTTCCGGGTCGAACTTACCTATGCCTTCATTCAATGCTTTTTGCACCGCTTCCCGTTGTTCCACATCCAGGGTTTGTTGACGGATAGAAAGGGTATAGTCCTCAATTACCTGCACACTACTGTTACCTAAGCCCACGCCGCCGAGAATATCCTGCACCTCCGCCACATCGATCGCCGCTGGGCAATTATTGCTGCTGGCGCATTCCAGTTGTAGTTGCAAACGGGTACCACCGACGAAATCGAGACCTGGCCTAAAAGGAGCTTGGAATTGTGCCCAGGAAATTGCCATGGCGAAAATACTGATCAGCACCAAGAGAGAAGAAACGATCCAAGCTGGCTTTTCCCATTTGAACAGGTCTAATTTCATAATTTTTGAGAATTGGTCAAAGAAAGCAAACAGAATTCTGGGTTGAAAAATAAAAAGCTTTTAAGACTTAGCCGTTACCGATGATAGATTCGGGCAAAAGAGCCTGGGATTTTGACGCACTTTGGGCAAACTGAGCACAATAACCAGTAACAGGGTACGACTGCAGGTCAGGGCGGTGAACAAACTCACCATGACTCCGATCGCCAGGGTGAGAGCAAAACCTTTCACCAGACCGGAACCAAACCAAAACAGGGCCGCACAGGCAATGAGGGTGGTGACGTTACTGTCCAAAATACTGGAAAAGGCCCGAAAAAAGCCCGCTTCCACCGAACGGTAGAGGGTGTTGCCCGCCCGCAACTCTTCCCTGGTGCGCTCAAAAATCAACACGTTGGCATCCACCGCCATGCCGATACTGAGAATGAAACCGGCAATACCAGGCAGGGTCAACGTTACCCCCACCAAAGCAAAGGCCGCTAGGGTCAAAACGGCGTAAATCATTAGGGATATATCCGCCACTATCCCCGGCAAACGATAGTAAACCGCCATGAAAACTAGCACGAGAACTAGACCGACAAACCCCGCCACTAAACTACGGCGGATACTTTCTTGCCCCAGGGTGGCCCCCACTGTGCGGTTTTCAACCACTTCCACTGGGAACGGCAAGGAACCGCCCCGCAGTTGCACCGCCAGATCGTTAGCAGTGTCGATGGTGAAATTTCCTGTAATTACCGCTGCGCCCCCGGTGATCCCCGTATTGGCAAATTCCACGCCCACTACCGGAGCACTGATTAAATCGTTATCCAAAAATACCCCCAGGCTCCGACCCGTGCCGGCCACCGCTTGGGTTAACTCGGCAAATTTCTGTCCCCCTTCTTCGTCAAACCGGAGGGCCACTTCCCAGGCTGTGCCGGATTGATTAGGGCTAGGGCGGGCATCGGTGAGGTTTTTCCCCGTCAGTCCCATGGGTTCAAACAGAGCTAATAGAGCTTTATTGGATTCTTCTTTCGCTTTGATTAATTCCTCTAGGCGATCGCTGTTTTCCGGGGACGCACCGGAACGACGCAGGTTTTCCAACTCCGCATCCAGTTGCCGTTTAATGCTGTATTCCGCTTGGAATTCCCCTTCCGTGCCCGGCCGTTGTTGCTGAAATTCTAGCTGGGCAGTGCCCCCCAAAATTCGTTCTGCCTGTCCCGGATCCGTCACCCCCGGCAGTTGCACCACAATCTTATCTTCCCCGGCCGTTTGCACCAATGGTTCCGATACTCCCAGGGCATTAACCCGGTTTTCAATTACCGTTTTCACCGCCACCAAGCTATCGTTGTCAATTTGGGGAATTTCTTTGGTGGGTTGCACTTCAATGGTTAACTGGGCTCCCCCCCGCAGGTCTAAACCCAGTTGCAGGGGTAATTTGACCAGCACAAAGCTGGCCCCAATGACCAAGACAACAATTAAAAGCAGTAGCCAACGCAGTCTTTGCATGGGAAAGGAATTGATCGGGGACAATGTTCGATTCTATCGTGCTACGGGTCGATCCCTAGGCGATCGCCTGGGGCCGAAAGCAACGATGGGGGACAAAGTAATTAAATTTTCTTGATATACAAAAATTCGCTTTTGTCGATGCCTGATCATTTTGCACTAACTTTAACCATTGCTATGCATTGCAGTGTTTTGCAACATTTAATTAAGAATTCATGACGAAGTTTTTTTACTTGGTAGGATTTATTCCGTGGGCAAGCGCAACTTGCCATAGGCTAACTTCTTCAATTTCAGCTTTACATGAATCCCTCCTCTTCTCCTTCCCAATCTACGGCTAACGTTAAGTTTGTCCTGCTGATTTCGGGGGTAGCAGCCCTGGGGGGGTTCCTGTTTGGCTTTGACACTGCGGTGATCAATGGGGCGGTGGCGGCCCTACAAAAACATTTTCAGACGGACAGTCTTTTAACAGGTTTATCTGTATCCTTAGCTCTGTTGGGATCAGCACTGGGAGCCTTTGGGGCGGGACCGATCGCCGATCGCCATGGGCGGATTAAAACGATGATTTTAGCGGCGGTGCTGTTCACCCTCAGTTCCATTGGGTCGGGTTTACCTTTCACCATTTGGGATTTTATTTTTTGGCGGGTGTTGGGGGGCATTGGGGTGGGGGCCGCTAGCGTTATTGCCCCGGCCTACATTGCGGAAGTGTCGCCGGCCCATCTGCGGGGGCGTTTAGGATCTTTGCAACAGTTGGCCATTGTTTCTGGCATTTTCATTGCCCTGCTCAGTAATTGGTTTATTGCTTTGATGGCGGGGGGATCGGCCCAAAATCCCTGGTTGTTCGGTGCGGCGGCCTGGCGTTGGATGTTCTGGACAGAGCTAATTCCCGCCCTGCTCTATGGAGTTTGCGCTTTCCTGATCCCCGAATCTCCCCGGTATTTAGTCGCCCAAGGGCAAGGGGAAAAAGCGGCGGCTATTTTGTGGAAAGTGGAAGGGGGAGACGTGCCCAGTCGCATTGAGGAAATCCAGGCAACGGTTAGTCTCGACCATAAACCCCGGTTTAGCGATCTGCTCAGTCGTCGGGGAGGATTATTGCCCATTGTCTGGATTGGTATGGGGTTGTCGGCACTACAACAGTTTGTTGGCATTAACGTAATTTTTTATTACAGTAGCGTGCTCTGGCGATCGGTGGGTTTTACCGAAGAAAAGTCTCTGTTAATCACGGTAATCACTGGTTTTATCAATATCCTCACCACCCTAGTGGCGATCGCCTTTGTGGATAAATTTGGCCGTAAGCCTTTGTTGCTCATGGGCTCCATTGGTATGACCATTACCTTGGGCATCCTTTCCGTGGTGTTTGGGGGAGCAACGGTGGTTAATGGCCAACCCACCCTGACGGGGGCCGCTGGGATAATTGCTTTGGTGACAGCCAATCTTTATGTATTTAGTTTTGGTTTTTCTTGGGGGCCCATTGTTTGGGTCTTGCTGGGGGAAATGTTTAATAACAAAATTCGAGCGGCGGCCCTATCGGTGGCGGCGGGGGTACAGTGGATTGCTAACTTTATTATTTCCACTACTTTTCCGCCCCTATGGGATACGGTGGGTTTGGGCCCCGCCTATGGTTTATATGCCACTTCAGCGGCCATTTCAATTTTCTTTATCTGGTTTTTTGTGAAGGAAACTAAGGGTAAAACTCTGGAGCAAATGTGATTAATTTTTTATTTTGAGGGGAATTAATTGACATTAGCTTGATTTTTTTCGGGAGGGTACCACATTGTCATTAGCAAAATTGACTGCATCCATGGGCTTAATTTGCGGTTTGGCGATCGCCAGTGGACTAACAGTGACGATACCCAGTGAGGCCCAAACTATCTCCGTGAACGAATTTTTCCCTCCGGTTAATCGTTACCAGTTGGGTGCAAGTAATTTGGGCAATGGCGTTAATCAAGTTACCTCAGTGGCGGAACTAAGGGATGTGCAACCCAGTGATTGGGCCTTTGCCGCTCTGCAAAGTTTGGTGGAGCGTTACGGTTGTTTAGTTGGTTATCCAGACCGCACCTACCGAGGTGATGCCGAAGGCACACTGCGTGCCCGCCCCCTGAGTCGTTACGAATTTGCAGCGGGATTAAATGCTTGTTTAAACACCATTGAGCAACTATTGCAAGAAAATGTCTCCGTTGCCCAGGGAGATTTAGACCTGCTGAAAAAATTAGCCCAGGATTTCCAAGCAGAGCTAAAACAATTGGCAGTTCGGGTCGATAATCTGGAAACTCGCACTGCTTTTTTAGAAGACCACCAATTTTCCGTCACCACAAAACTTTATGGACAAACGATTACTTCTTTGGATAAGGTCTTTGGCGATCGGGTGGGGGGCGGCAGCAATGAATTTCAAACCCAGTTCGCCTATCGAGTCCGATTTAATTTAGAAACCAGTTTTACCGGCAAAGATTTGTTCAGAACCAGGTTGCAGTTCTCCAACTTTCTTAACGGAGTAGAGCAAACTGGCACCAATATGACCCGCTTCAACTATGACGATAATTCCAACAATAATGTGGAGGTGAGCCATCTTTGGTACCGTACTCCTTTGACGGATAATTTGACTCTGCGCTTGGGTACTGTCGGGGTGGGCTACACAGATTTAGTGGATACGTTAACTCCCCCCACCATTGCCGATGATGCCCTGGGTATTCCTTCCCGCTTTGGGGAGTATGATCCGGTTTATCGTCGGGGAGGGGGAGGAGCTGGCTTTAATTGGCAGATAACCCCCACAGTGCAACTGAGTGTGGGCTACTTGGCCACCAATCCCAACGATCCTGACCCAGGCAATGGCCTTTTCAATGGGGGATATCACACCCTGGCTCAATTGGCTTATCAAACCGCTGACGGGGGCATTGGCTTCACCTATTCCCGTTCCTATTTCCCCGCTGGTAATACGGATTTAATGGCGGGCACTGGTAGTCTGTTGGCCATTCAACCCTTCGGAGAGGTGATCGCCACGGCGGGGAATTTTTACACTTTGCAGGGGTATTACCGCATCACGCCCCACGTACAAATCCATGGCTGGGGAGGTTTTGTGGAGGCCCAAGCCCAGGGGGGAGGATTAAGCAATTTATCCAATGGAGTGGGGGGGACAGTGTTGAGGGATGTGTCCTGGAATAGTTCGGCCATTTGGTATGGCTTGGTGGGCATTAGTTTCCCAGACGTGGGGGGAGAGGGTAATTTACCGGGCATTGCTCTAGGTATTCCTCCGACGGTAACGGCCAGTAATTTACCGGGGGCAGTGGGACAAACCACCCCTTACCATTTAGAGGCGTTCTATCGCATCCAACTCAACGACAATATTTCCATCACCCCAGGTTTTTGGGTCGTGCTTAATCCTGAAGCCAACAGCAACAACGCCACCCAATATGTGGGGCATATACGCACCAGCTTTTTGTTCTAATCTGCGGTCTTTTTGATCAAATTGGTCTGTGTTCCATCAAGACTGACACAACCCCATAAAATCAATCAATTGCCGCACCAATTCCGGTTTGGTCACAGCCAAAATGGTGGAACCATCTTCGAGCAACGTATTGCCGTTGGGAATTTTTAGATCTTCATGGGCATTGGCCTGGTAGCCAATAATCAATGTACCGGAGGGAAAACGGGGATCCTGGGCGATCGCCGCCACGCTACGGCCCACAATGGTGCAATTGGGGGGAATAGAAAGTTTGAGCACTTCAATTTGTCCCTGTTCAAAGTGCATCATGGCATCCACTTGGGGATACTCAATGGCATTAATTACCCGATTAAGAGCCAATTCTGTGGTGCTGATAATGTGGGTGGCACCGGCCAAGCGGTACGGTTCAGCAAAATCCCCATCGCTCATGCGGACGACAATTTGCGGCACACCGTAATGTTTTGACAGGGTAACTAAAGCCAAATTTAGGGCATCCTCCTGGAGCGCTGCAATCACAGCCCCCGCTTTACGAACTCCTGCTTCTAGTAAAACTGAGGTATTGACCGCACTGCCTTCAAAGGCCATCACCCCAATTTTTTCCCGGGCATACTGACAGGCCAAGGGATCGGTATCCACCGCCGCCACAGTGTGACCCATTTTGAGCAGATTTTTGGCCAAATTGGAGCCCATGCTCCCCATGCCACCAATGAGAATATACATCTTTCACCCGTTGGATAACAGGCTTGATTGTAATGGAAGTTCACGAAAATTGATGGTGGCCAATCCCCACCAAGGTTTGATGGGGAAATTTGAGGGTTGAGTAAGCAACTAGAATTTTGGCCCACAGACCCTTAAGCTCCCACGGCTTCCTTGGCGGCATACATAACCTCCAGGGTGATTTCCGATAGGCCCCGCTCTCGGGCAAACTTTTCTGTGTTGCGTTTAACTTTACCCCGCACAAACCCTGGCACTTTATTCAATTCTGCTTGGGCGGTGCTGTGCCAGCCTAGATCAGAGTCACTGGAAATGCCTTTGGTGATCACTTCCTTGGTGTCGTGGCCGCCGAAAATTTCCAACAGATGGTCTTCCATGCCCAGGGTGAAGGAGTTGTACACCAAATCGGCAATCTGGTTTGTCCCTTCGTAACCGAGGAAAGGTTTGTAGCCCAGGGGAAAATTCTGGATATGGATCGGGGCCGCAATCACACCGCAGGGAATATCCAAGCGTTTGCCCACATGGCGTTCCATCTGGGTGCCAAAAATTGCTGCCGGCTCAATCCTGGCTATGGCATCGGCGATCGCCCCGTTGTCTTCACTGATCAACACTTCGTCACAGTATTCAGATACTTCGGCTCGGAACCAATCGGCATCGTATTTGCAATAGGTTCCTGCTAGCACAACGTGGATACCCATTTCCCGGGCCAAAATTTTGGTCATAGCGGCCGCATGGGTATTATCCCCAAAGACCACTGCTTTTTTGCCCGTGAGATTTTGACAGTCGATAGAGCGAGAAAACCAGGCCGCTTGGGAGACGTGACGGGTTTGTTGCTGGATGAAATCTTCGTAGTTAACGTCGAAACCCTGTTGATTTAACACCTGTTGCATTTTGCGGATACAACGGGCCGTTTCCACCACTCCCATGGGGGTAATGTCCACGTAGGGCTGGGCAAATTCTTCTTGCAAATATTCCGCTGTCATCAAACCAATTTCCCGGTACGGGCAGAGGTTAAACCAAGCTTGGGGAATTTTAGCCAATTGATCCACCGTGGCTTTTTCCGGCAAAATCAGGTTTACTTCAATGCCCAGATCCGCCATTAATCGCTTTAACTCGGTGCAATCATGTTGATTGTGGAAACCTAGGGTGGTGAAGCCAATTAAATTCACCGATGGCTTAGCTGTTTTTTCCGTGGCTAAATTACCCTGTTTCCGGGCTTTTTTGATGTAAAACTCGACAATCTGCTTAAGGGTACGATCGCCAGCTTGCAATTCGTTATAGCGGTAATGGTTCACGTCCGCCAAAAGTACATCACAGTGGGCATCCATCTGGGCCCGGTCAACAAAATTGGCCAAATCTTCCTGCAAAATGCTGGAGGTACAGGTGGGGGTCAGCACAATTAAATCCGGCGTTTCTTCCCCATCTTTGCGGACAATGTTGTCCACCACTTTTTCCTGGGAACCCCTCGATAACACTTGGCGATCGACCACACTGGTGGTGACAGGGGTAAAATTCTGCTCCCGTTCCAACATGGAGCGCATGACGTTGAAATAATCATCCCCCAACGGAGCGTGCATAATGGCGTGGACGTTTTTGAAAGAACTGGCGATGCGTAGGGTGCCAATGTGGGCCGGGCCAGCGTACATCCAATAGGCCAATTTCATAGGGTTCAGACTCCGGGGGCATAATTCACCCTCAAATTGTCGGTAAAAGCCTTAACCTTGTCGAGCAGTAACTTTACATTTTGATCGAGCTTTTAATCTTCTGTAATGCTTATCCTGATTCACTTTCAGCTTTATTTAGTTCAATTATTTTTTTACGTCTTTCCATACAATTCTTAATGCTTAGACATGATCGCCATAGGTATTTATCACTATCTGTCTGTGGTAAATACACTACAAAAACTCAATGTGATTACACATTTCTTCTGGTTCGAGAATTTCCCACATCAAGACTAATCCTTGAATAACTTGGTCAATCGACTTATTTCGTTGAGAACAATAAGCGATGCCAGTATGATCGGGAGATGATTGAGCTAATTTTAAAAAGTCAGTATCTTGGGTAAAAATTACTCGGCCTTCAGACCCAGCAAACTGTAACTGCTCTTGATCAGAAACCCCTAGCAGACCAGTTTCCGGAGTTGTTGTAACATCAAGACTGCGATGACGTAAGCCAAGGGCAATGCTATAGCTGATGTTTTCATCAAGATGAAATTTAATCCTGTTTGCCATGAACTTTTCTTAATTTTGCTTCCATCAAAGAAGGGGTACTGGACCGCATTTCTTCAGCAAAAATTTCATCATCAATAATTCCTTGCCTAATTTCTTCAAGGTGATCGTGATAGTAAGACAAAGCTGCATAAACGTCAGCTAAAGTAATACTAGGATAATGATGGACGATTTCGTCGGGAGATAGTCCCATTCGTTCGTGCCAGATCACGATGTCTTGAACTGTGATCCGGTGCCCAGCGATGCGAGGTTTTCCACCACAGGTTCCTGGCGTGATCTCAATATGATTGATTAGGGTTGTCGCCATTGGTATTTCCTCTGTATTGCACCATTACCCTGAGTGGCGATCAGAAGTTACAACTCAGAAACCGGGACTATAATCCTTCACGGTTGTACACGATCGCCGTTTTGATTCAGTCAGTTCAAATCATCTATTTTTTCTGCACTACCCGCACTGGGGTGCCATTTTGCACCATGTTGAACAAAGCCACCACATCTTGATTTCGCATTCTGACGCAACCGTGGGAAGCCGCTGTGCCCAGGAAATGCTCATGTTTTTTCGGGGTGCCATGGAAACCAATGGTATTTTTACCGTCACTCCAAAAACCGATCCAACGGATACCGATGGGACCATCCAAGCTGGCGGCCACTTTTTTGCCATTCCAGGGATTTTCCCACACGGGATTTTCCACCATTTGGATTACTTGGAAATTGCCTTGGGGTGTTTCCCAGCCTTTTTTGCCCACTGCCACCGGGTAACTTGCTAAAACTTTATCGTTTTGGTAGGCGTAAACTTTCCGTTCTCCCAGTACCAGCACAATATGGGTGGCCAAGGCCTGGCTAGTTGGATTGCTAGGGGTACTGGTGGGAGCAGCAGGAGGAGTGTAGGTAGATTCGGGAATCGGCTTCAAAGGAGGAATGGCACTACCTCCATTGAGACTACTTTGGGCCTGGGCCGCGGTGGGAATGACCAAGCTGGTTGCAGTCAAACTAACACCACCCAACCAAAGGGCGACACGGGCTAGGGGAGAGACTTGTTTCTGCATAGGATTGACAAAAATAAAGGGAACGATAGGGCTTTAACAATACGAGATTGAATACAGACCAACAGAAATATTATGTTAAATGATCATTATCATTGCTGTCTAAGTTCCATGGGCTGGGAAAAAGACGGTGCGGCGATCGCCACGATACCCAACACTTTAGCTCCCTTTTCTTCCATTATCCGTCGGGCTTCTAGGGCGGTGGTGCCGGTCGTAATAATATCATCCAAAATCAACCAGGGTCGGCGAGTGTTAAACCCTGGCCCCGTGGCTAAAGCTGATTGCAATTCCCGGCGGCGATCGCCTGGGCTAAGACCAAACAGAGCTTGGGTATCTTTAACTCGTTGTAATGCTTGGGGGTGGAGAACATAACCAGTCAGGCGGCAAAAACCAGCGGCAATTCTTTCAGCTTGATTAAATCCCCGTTGGGCTTGCTTACGAGCGTTTAGGGGAATGGGCACCACCTGGGGACGCAATTTAGTTTTAGCTTGGGGTTGTTGTAACCACTGTTCTGCCAACTGTTCCCCCAACCAAATGCCAATGTCTGGCTGTTGCTCAAACTTCATCACCGTTAAAGCCCGCCGCAATTGTCCTTCGTATTGTCCCCAAACAAAGCGGGGAAAGTTTCCTTGCCATTGCTGGAATTTACGAGGAAAACGATGGCTCAAAATTTGTCCAGTGCAATCCCGACAAAGTTGATCCTGACTGGGTTTTTGGCATAGAGGACAGGGAGTTTGAAAAATGAGGGAACGAATTGATTGCCACATGGAAGAGAAACTTACGGGAATTTAACTCTGGTTAGAAGCATCGGCCCTTAACCTAGCTACTGTATCCGTCACAATGGCGATCGCCTGGTCAATTTCTATCTCGGTGGTAAATCGGCTTAAACCAAAACGGAGACTAGCTTGGGCGCTGGTTTTGTCCCGACCCAGGGCATACAACACATGGGAAGCTTCAGTGCGGTAGGAAGAACAGGCGGAACCGGAAGATAATGCCAATCGAGGTTGCAATGTAGTTAGCAAAGCCTTGGGATCAACCCCAGTAATACTGACATTGAGGTTGCCCGGTAACCTTTGTTCGTAGTCCCCATTCAGCACCACCCCACTAATTTTTGCCAGACCTTGCCAGAGTTGATCCCGCAGTTGTCGCTGGCGATCGCCTTCCGACACTAAAGTTTCCCCAGCTATGGTCAAAGCCTTGGCTAAACCGACAATCAGGGGCACCGGCAGAGTTCCGGAACGAAAATTACCTTCCTGCCCTCCCCCCAACAGTTGGGGCGCTAACCTCACCCCCGGATTTTGACGGCGATATAATCCCCCAATGCCCTTGGGTCCATGGATTTTGTGCCCAGTGAAGGAAAGTAGGTCAATGTTAAGTTGATGGACGTCGAGGGGAATTTTGCCCAAGGCTTGGGCCCCATCACAATGAAAAATAATTGAGCGTTGGCGACAGAGAGCACCAATCTCCTTGAGGGGTTGCAGCACGCCGATTTCATTGTTGGCCGCCATCACGGAAACAAGAATGGTATCGGGCCGTAAAGCCTTTTCCAACTCGGTTAAATCCACCAAACCACTGGATTGAACTGACAAATAGGTCACCTCAAACCCCAAGGTTTCCAAATAACGACAGGGAGCTAACACCGCTTGATGCTCCGTTTCCACCGTCACCAGGTGTTTCCCTTGGGCAAAGTACGCCTCCGCCACTCCCCGAATGGCCAAATTATTAGCTTCCGTAGCGCCGCTGGTGAAAATAATTTCTTCTGGTTGGGCCCCCATGGTCTCGGCAATTTCTTGCCTAGCTTGTTTAATTGCCGCTGAGGCTTGCCAACCGTAAAAATGGGCACTGCCCGCATTACCATACTGCTCTGTCAGGTAAGGGAGCATGGCTTCCAGTACCCTAGGATCGAGGGCAGTGGTGGCGTGGTTGTCGAAGTAAAGAGGCCGTTCCATAGTGATTTCCTCTGCTCATTTATCCTTTCAGTTCCCATATCCCCGGCTAATTTTGCTCAACTTTTGCGGGACTTAGATTAAAGGATAACGTTTTACTTTTTTTGCTCTGTCACCATTTGGCAAAGGCGATCGCCAATTAATTCGCCGGCCAGTTGATGGCCCTGAACATTCCAATGACCCACTCCGGGGATGGTGTTCTCAAAACCGTGCCAATAAATTTGCTCCGCATCGGCTTTTTGTTGCATGGTTTTCGCCAGGGTCAACACAGGAAAATCCTCCTGTTGTCCCAATGCGCTCAACCGTTGATCAGGGTAAAACAAATTCTCCGCCCCTAGCTGCTTTAACTTTTCCCGCACCTGGCGATCGGGATATACCTGGGGAGGATTGCTAATCACCACTGCTAAAAAATCAGCACTTTCTTCCCTACTTAGTTGACTGGTCGCTATGACTAAAGATTCCGTAGCGGCCCAAGCTTGTTCCCAGGCGGGGTCAGTGGGTTCCCGGTATAAATTAACGTCGAAATCTAGAGCGGGAATGATGTCAGCATTGCCTTGCTGTTGGGTGGTTAAAGTCCGCTGGGTTACCCATTGTCGTTTGGCTTCGTTGAGTACTTGTAGCAACTGCACCCGATTAATCAAGCTGTACAGGAATCGTCTTGGGGCACTATTCCGCCGTTGATAGGCCGCTGTTTCCTTAAAATCGAACTGCATTTGCCATTTACCATCCACCTCTTCCCAAAAGGGCGCTAGGCGATCGCCAGGGCTGAGTTGACGAGAGTTATTGACAATGTCATTGCCGGTGAAAATTTGCAGTAAGACTAAATCTGGCTGGTATTCCATGGCATGGTGCTGGAGAGTTAAATATTCCTGGGCAGTGCCGTAGTCCCCCACACCAAAATTAATTACTTCCACCGTTTTACCCGTTAAGCCGGGGCAGGAAGGCAAATTTTTTTCTATGGCGCTCCAATAGGTCTCATCTTCATCAACCTGAATTGCTTCGGAAAAAGAATCCCCCAATACCACAATGCGATAGGTATCCGCCGGTTTCTCCTTTTCATAATGGCGATCGCGCAGGCCATCGGCATTAATTCTTACCAAACCATTGCCTTCATGGGTCCAACGGGAGCTGAAATTGGGAATTAAACTATGGCCCCGTTGGGGATCGACTTGGTAAAAACTGGGATAACCAATGCCCATTAACCTCAGGGCCACTTCCGCCACCACCACGGCAAAACCTAAACTGCCCAGCACCAGTAAGGCATTGGCCAACCACTGTTTCTTTTGAGGAGATTTTGTCATGGAGAATAAAACGATTGCGGAGAAAGGTGGCATTGGGGTGAACCTCCCCTAAACCAAACTCAATAACTATACCCACATCTAATGACCTCGAAGTTGATCAAGCCACAATCATCGAGGCGATCGCCATTTGGTAGGGGACAAAAGGTAAAGAAACATAAAATTGTAGCAAAATATACTGAATTATCAAAAGTGAAATAGGACAATTGCTCGACAATCTTTCTAAAAACCAGTATTAACCTTTCTAAGTTTCAAATTTAGTTGCCCTCAGAAAGTTCACAGTCCAATAGGCGATCGCCGTTTAATCTTCAAGTTTCCATCACAAACACATATCCCAACAGACTCTCCACCATGGATAACAAAAACGAGAATCAAGAAAACAGTCAAATTGACGATACCGATATTGCGGCTGGTGCAATTGCAGTCGGGACTGTAGCTGGGGCTGGACTTTCCGCAACTATTGGAGGGATGGGATTAACCGTTGCCGGGGCCGGGATTGGCATAGGGATGGCCCCAGTTGCGGCCGCTGGTGCGGTGGTTGGGTCTGCCGCCTTTGGAGCAAAAAAAGCAATCGAAGGTCAAGATCCAATGGCAGTTGGGGCAATTGCTACTGGTGCGGTAGTTGGAGCAGGGACATCTGCGGCATTAGGTGGAATGGGATTAGCTCTTACTGGAACGGCCATAGGAATAGGAATGGCCCCGATCGCCGCCGCTGGTGCGGTAGTTGGATTAGCTGGCTATGGGCTGTACAAAATGTTTGGCGGTGAATAATGCCCAAACCAGATCCATTCCAGAGTCTTGTTAGGGGATTCGTTAGGGATCTCATCGATGCAGTTAATGGGCAGGAAAGGGAGAAAAAAGTCACATTGGGGGAAAGTTTTCCCAGTGGACAAAAGCATCCTGAGTCTTGGTATCAAAAAAGGTTAGCGAAAAAATTGGGGGGAGACATCGAAGTTCAAACCCCCGTTGGCAGGATAGATATTCTGACCAAGACCGAAATTATTGAAGTCAAGACCGCCAAGAACTGGAAAGCGGCGATCGGGCAAGTCAAAAGTTATGGCAGATATTACACCAATCATTCGTTGAGGATTCATCTTTTTGGAGCCATTAAGCCCAGTCAGCTAATTCTTATCAAACAAACCTGTAAAGACGAAGGAATTGCTTTGACCCACGAAGAAATTTCTTTATAAACTCTGATCGCCAGAGCCAGAGCCATTTAACTAAGAATAATATCTACGGATCAAAAGGCGATCGCCGATGAACCTAGCCACCGCCAAACTAAGCCGGGTCAGAATGGAAGCAAAGGGAGAAAAATTTTGCCCCAGGGGTAGCAAACAAAAAATGCGATGTACCCTTAAGGAAATTAACCTTGCCCGACTGTGCAATTTAACGTAGCTATTATGACTAAGCGAACTTTTGGGGTAATTGGACTAGCGGTAATGGGGGAAAATCTTGCCCTCAACGTGGAAAGTCGAGGCTTTCCCATCGCCGTGTTTAACCGTTCCCCCAACAAAACTGAGAAATTCATGGCCGAACGGGCTGTGGGCAAAGATATCAAAGCCGCCTACACCGTAGAAGAATTTGTCCAACTGTTGGAACGCCCCCGTAAAATCCTTGTAATGGTCAAAGCTGGGGGACCCGTGGATGCAGTGATCAATGAGTTGAAGCCCCTGTTGGAAGAAGGGGACATGATCATTGATGGTGGCAACTCCCTTTATGAAGATACGGAACGTCGCACCAAAGATTTGGAAGCCACCGGCCTGGGCTTTGTCGGCATGGGAGTCAGTGGAGGGGAAGAAGGCGCATTACTGGGTCCTAGTTTGATGCCCGGTGGTACCCCGGCCGCCTACAAAGAATTGGAACCCATTCTGACTAAAATTGCCGCCCAGGTGGAAGACCCCGATAATCCCGCCTGTGTGACTTTTATTGGCCCAGGGGGAGCAGGACATTACGTCAAAATGGTCCACAACGGCATTGAGTATGGCGATATGCAACTAATCGCTGAAGCCTACGACATCTTGAAAAATGGCCTCGGCTTGAGCAACGAACAACTCCACGAAGTTTTTGGCCAATGGAATCAAACCGATGAGTTAAACTCCTTCCTGATTGAAATCAGCACCGACATTTTTGCTAAAAAGGATCCCGAAACCGGAGGCCATTTAATTGACTACATCCTTGATGCCGCCGGCCAAAAGGGCACAGGACGCTGGACGGTGATGAGTGGTTTGGAATTAGGAGTGCCCATTCCCACTATTTACGCCGCCGTTAACGCCAGGGTAATGTCTTCCCTCAAAGAAGAACGGGTGGCCGCTTCCGGTCAACTGTCGGGTCCCAGTAAAACCTTTAGTGGGGACGTAGAAGCCTGGATTCCTAAGGTGCGGGATGCCCTCTATTGCTCGAAAATGTGTTCCTATGCCCAGGGCATGGCCCTAATTGCCAAAGCTTCCCAGGAATTTGGCTACGACGTTAACCTGCCGGAAATTGCCCGCATTTGGAAAGGGGGTTGCATTATCCGAGCTGGCTTTTTAGACAAGATCAAGAAAGCTTTTAAAGACAATCCCCAGTTGCCCAATTTACTTCTAGCTCCGGAATTCAAGCAAAGTATTTTGGATCGCCAGGGGCCATGGCGAGAAGTGTTGATGCTGGCCAATGAAATGGGCATTGCAGTGCCGGCCTTTAGTTCCTCGTTGGATTACTTTGACAGTTACCGGCGGGCGGTGCTTCCCCAAAACCTGACTCAAGCGCAACGGGATTACTTTGGGGCCCACACCTATGAACGGACTGATAAGCCGAGGGGAGAATTTTTCCACACGGAATGGCTTGATTGATTTTTTGTTTGCCACAATTATTACTCTCCCAACCCTGGGAAGAAATTCAGTCAAGTTCTGAATGGGGGTAAAGATCCAAAAGGCCCTCGGCATTCTTGAAAAAATAATTGTATTCTTCCCCTTGGTTGTGCCGGGGGAAATTTTTTTCGGAGTTTAAATGCCCCCCAATTTCCCGAAGTTTGGAGGGAAAGTTTGCGAGGATTGGTAACGGTTTAGCGAGTTGTTGTCTACAGTCAGAGGGTGGCAAGCTATACCCTAAGCCGCTAACGGAGCGTCATTTTCCCCATAGGCTACCAGTTGGTAGTAGTCCACCAATTGTCTGGTGGCCGCTGGCCAACCCCATCGTTCCGCTTCTTGCCGAGCGTTTTGTCGCAAGAGTTCTCGATCGCCAGGGGCGGACATTAACCTTTGGGTGGCTTGCACCACTCCCCCTGCCACAGCGGGATCAAACAGGTAACCGTTTTCACCATCGGTGACAATGTCTAAAATGCCCCCAGAGGCCGCCGCTACCACGGGACAGCCCGCCGCCATAGCTTCCAAAAGTACTAAGCCCAGGGTTTCAGTACGGGAAGGAAAAATGAACGCATCAGCGGAAGCAAAGGCCGCCGCCAACTCTAATCCCTGCATATAGCCGGCAAAATAGGTATTAGTGCCAGCAAAATGGGCTTCTAAATTTTTTCGGTTAGGTCCATCCCCCACGATCGCCAACCGGGCCTGGGGAATGGCCTCGAGCACTGGCTTAATTTCATCGATTTGTTTTTCCGCCGAAACCCGACCAACATATAAAAATAGGGGATCGTCAGGGTGACCCTGGGACAGTTTTTGCCGCATTTGGGCCGATTTCAGGTGGGGCTGAAACAGTTCCGTATCTACCCCTCGTTGCCATAAATCCACCCGTTCAATGCCGTGGTTGACTAATTCCTGCACCATGGCGGAGGAAGTGCAAAGATTTAATTCCGCTTGGTTATGGGCCAGTTTTAACAGTTCCCACAGCACCCCTTCCAGGGCCCCTAGACCATAATGTTGCAAATATTGGGGTAAATGGGTGTGATAGGAAGCCACTAGGGGAATATGCAAATTTTTAGCGTAATAGATGCCTCCCAAGCCCAATACCGCTGGATTGACCACATGGATTAGGTCTGGTTGAAATTTCAGCAGGGCCTGTTTAATTTGGGGCGACGGGAAAGCCAGTTTTAGTTCTGGGTAAAGGGGTAAAGGCATGCCCTTCACTCCATGGATTTTTGCCCCTTTATATTCCTTGAGCCCCCCCTCTGGACAAAAGACCAATACCTGATGCCCTTGGCGTTGCAGATTTTCCACTGTGTGCTTCAGACGGGTGACAATTCCATCAATTTTGGGCAAAAAGGTTTCCGTAAACAGGGCAACACGCATGGCTAGATGGGGGTAAATCAGATCAACATCAACAAAATAGAAGGCACTATCCAGGGCCGCACCCGGCGATCGCCCTTCACAACAAAACTTCACAATCCGGCGGTGGGCCAACCTAGAATACTATATCGGCAAAGCTTCCCCTTGCTCCCGCCAATAAAAAGCTAAATTGCTCAACCCATATTTTTTTTGACGCATTAATTCCAACCCAGCAATCTGCTCCGGTGGCTGCCAATGGTGTCGGTCATATTCCACTGCCATTTCTCCAGTGGGGCTGAGAATTTGCAATTCCCCCACCAGGGTTAAAACAGGGTTGTATAGTCCACTGCCATAGGGGGGATCAAAGTAAATGCGGTCAAAGGTTTGTCCTGCCAAGCTTGGGAGCAATTTCAGCACATCTCCCCGCAAAACTGACCATTGTTGCCCAGGCTTCGCTAGTTTTTGCCAATTTTCTTTGATGATGGTGCAAACTTTGGCAGACTGCTCGATCGCCACTACTTTGTCCGCGTCCCGACACAGGGCCTCAGCCCCCAGGGTGCCATTGCCCGCACAGAGGTCCAACCAGTGGCAGTGCTGAATTTCTCCCCGCCAAATGTTGAATAATGCCAGGCGGACTTTCCCTGTGGTAGGTCTAGTCTGTTGCCCCGGTAGGGTTTTCAGGAGGCGATTGCCGTAAATACGCATAGCACTGAACAAAAATTGACCCTCCCATCACTGACTGCCCAGGCAATCTCAGAAGGGATACTCCAAATTCTCACATCAGGGCGACAAAGGACATAGGAAAAACTGCCTCTCCAGCCAGGGGCGATCGCCAAACTGGCCCCGAAATATTAAGAATTGTTGCTGTTTCTTGTTTGATCTGTTAGCGTGTGCTTCAGAGAGTGCATTTAACCACGCTGAAACAATTTTAGGAGGCGTTTACCATGCTCCCCATGCATCAGTGCCAGTCAAGCCACCACACCCCAGACTGAAGAACTATTCGAGGCAATGGTTCGGGGTCTAGGTCAAAAATTATGCCCGTCATTGTCTGGAGCACCGTTTGTCTCCCCTTGGTTCGTTAATTTTTCCCATCGCTTTTAGGTTGAACCATGGCCGTGATTTCTAGGTAGGCCTAGGTCATAGCACTGTCTTGTCCATTCCCCGCTAGCACCTGGAATGCAAAGTTAGTGCCCCGCTTTGGGGTTACGGAGAACCAATTTCTCCAATATCGTACTTAACCCATTAACCCAAAAATTTCTCCCTGTCGGCATTTGTTCCGTATCTATTCCCAGGGAGAACACGCCTCATATTCCATAGGAGGTAAGCAATGAATTTACTCAACAAAACTGCTTTAGTGACCGGATCTTCCCGGGGCATCGGCCGGGCAATCGCCGAAGAACTAGCCAAACAAGGTCTGGGAAAAATTATCCTTGTGGCCCGTAACCACGCCAGTCTGCAAACATTGGCTGACGAATTAGAACAACGACATCCCGGATTACAGGCCATTGCCTTGCCCCTGGACCTAACCCAACCCGTGGCCGTCAACACGGCGATCGCCAGAACTTGGCGGGACCATGGCCCCATCCATTTGCTGGTTAACTGTGCCGGGGTTGCCCACCAAAATCCCTTTCTCCATAGCCGCTTCCCGGAAGTTTACCAAGAAATTTCCCTTAACCTAATGGGTCTGTATTGCATCACCCGTTGCGTGGCCCGACGCATGGTCTCCCAAAAAGAGGGCACCATTGTCAACGTTTCTAGTTTGATGGGCAAAGTGGCGGCCCCCACCATGGCCACCTATTCCGCCACTAAGTTTGCCATTCTCGGCTTTAGCCAAGCTCTGCGGGGAGAACTGGCCCGCCATAACATCGCTGTGGTTACCCTGCTACCCACCCTGACCGACACGGATATGGCCAAGGGTTTACAAAAATTCCGCTGGGTCAGAGCCATGACCGCCGGTCGAGTGGCCCAATCCTTAGTCAAAGGTTTAAAACAAAACCGTAGTGAAATTTTGGTGGGTTGGCAGAGTCATCTGGCTGTGTGGTGCCAACGGTTTGCCCCCCAATTATTGGAACGGGTACTGCTGTTGGCTACCCCCCAATCGGTTTGATCCCCTCCCAGGGATAGGATTGTCTACCTAGGGAACCATTGCAAGTTTTGTACTTTCCCCCATCAACTCGCCAAATTTCCAGTAAGTTTGGGGGACTGGCAAGACCTGTCCCCTTAACAAAAACAATCGGCGATCGGGTACTCAGAACCTGTTTATAAAGTCTGATTCTGCCCCCTAAATCCCCCAATACTGGGGGACTTTGACTTAGTTTCCCCCCAAACTTGGGGGGCCAGGGGGGCTTTTCAAACACGCTCTTAGATTACTCAACTGCAATGGTTATAGAAGTTAGGACTGCACCTCAGCAGTGTGAACCTAATCTTTCTTTGAGGAAGTTTGGATCAATTCAATTTTGTAGCCATCGGGATCTTCCACAAAAGCAATGACGGTGGTGCCGTGCTTCATCGGCCCCGGTTCCCGCACCACTTTCCCTCCCTTATCTCTGATTTTGTCGCAGGTGCTATAAATGTCTTCCACCCCCAGGGCAATGTGGCCAAAACCATTACCCAAATCGTATTTATCGGTGCCCCAGTTATGGGTTAACTCAATCACCGCGTTCTCCGATTCTTTGCCATAACCCACAAAAGCGAGGGTAAATTCCCCACTGGGGTAGTCTTTTTTGCGGAGTAAATTCATCCCCAAAATGTCGCAGTAAAATTGCAGGGATTTGTCTAAATCTCCCACTCGAATCATGGTGTGTAGCAAGAACATAAGTTTTTAATGATCTAAGTTGGGTCAACAGGCAGATCCTAGCAAAATCTTGGCGATCGCCCTTGGCTTTATCTTTTCCAGGATCTGGTGGTGGTGAGCAGTTGAAGTAACTTCTAAAAAGGATTGCCAATCAGGGAAAAGCTTGCCCAATAGTAGGGATGGGAAAGTTCGGGATTTCTCAACGTTAATAATTCATCCTCCACGGCGATCGCCCCCCGGGAAGTGTGCAATTCTCCAGCATCGAGGTTAATTTCCCCATTAATCATCCTGATTTGGGCCTGTTGCAGAGCTTGGGCCTTGAAGGATTTAGCTTTTAACTGCCAATAAAATTCACTCATCAAAGCCATGGTGCCCAGATCACTGACCCGCCACAAACTACCCAGGGCTGATTTGACCCCAGATTGCAGAGCCAGGCCCACAAACCCCAATTCCGCCTGAGTATTACCCAAGGCAGTGGTGCAAGCGCTGAGCACTAAAAGATCAACGGGAGGATTCTGCCATTGTAAATTCCTAATTTCCTTGAGGTTCAAGCGACTGTTAACAAACTGAATGTAGGAGTCGGCGGGGGAACCGGCATTAAATTCCGCATGGGTGGCCAGATGCACCAAGGGAAAGGGCTGTTGTTGGCGGGCCGCCTGCAAATTTTGTATCGTGAATTGTTGGTTGAGCATGGCAACCCCGGGCCAGGGTTGGGGGGTAATGTTGGCAATCTCCAAAGCCACCCCCGGTAACGGTTCAGCATCCGTGAATTCCGAAGATCCCATAGCCAGAATTCTTGCTTGACTCAGGTCGGTGGGGCCCCACTCTGTCAGGTTAAAACCAGGAATACGGGTGATGGCATATTGCTCGGCTAAAAATTTCTCCCCGTCATAGAGGGCGGCAAAGGGGAGAGAGCGCAGTTTAGGACCCACACAAAAAATTAGGGTGTCAATGGCATTGGCTTTCAATTCGTTCGCCACAGGAGCAATCAACCAGTCATATAACTTTTTGCCGGTGGCTCGATAATTTTGGTTGCGGGGATCACTCACTTGCAGGGCAAACATTTCCGCGGTGGCCATCAAATTTTGTTCCGCCGTATCCAGCACCTTTACCCCCACCGTTGGGCGATCGCCGGTTAACAGACAAATGGAAACCCCATCTGCTTCGGGATTAATCCAAAAAATGGCCGCTTTTTGCCCCGTTTGTTGCTGTAGAGAAGCTAATTTTTTACCAATTTCCTCGGTGGTTAAACCCAGGCTAGAGAAATCTTCTTGGAAATAGTTTTCGTAAATTCCTGCCCATTTACCTTCAAGGTCCGTGGTAAGCTCGTTTACCTGTTGGACGTTGAGGGCATTACTGGGCTGTGAACTCACCAAGATTGGTGGGGAAAAATTTAGGGGAAGTTTTATTTGAGCTTGCACCCAAGGGGCCAATCCGATAAAAAGCAGTAGGCCGAGGATTACTCCCGGCACTAGCCGTCCCCATAACCGGAACCGAGGGCAAAATCTACTCACAGCATTTCCTCAACTTTGGTGATAATGGCTTGGTGTAGTTGCTCCACCGGCAGGCTGGCATCCAGGCGACAAAGTTGGCCCTGGTAATGGGCAAAAATTCTGTCGTAATTGCGGTGGACACTGATTAGCTTTTCCCGTTGTTCGTAACATTCCCTCGGGGCTTGGTCCTCCAGTTGCTGGCGATCGCCAAGGCGTTGTAGGGCCAAATCCACCGGGAGGTCTAGGTAAATTACCCAGTCAGGCTGGGGAAAAGATTGATTTAAGCGTTGAACAAATTCCCAGTCGGCCTCTGTGTGGCAATTATAGGCGAGAGAAGAAAAATAGTAGCGGGTGGTGATTACGTGGCATTGTTGGGCTAATTTTGCCTCCACTCCATCCCCTGGATGGTAGAGATGGTAATGGCGATCGGCAGCGAATAAATAACCCATCTGGGCTTCAAATTGTCGGGCATCGTTGTAGGTAAATAAATCTCCCTGTAAAGCTTGGCGAATTAAGCGGCCCACGGGGCCATTGGTGGGTTCCGGGCTAAGCACTGCGGCCAGGCCTTGGCGCTGAAAATGGGCCAACAGGAGATCCCCTTGGGTGGTTTTCCCTGACCCGTCAATGCCTTCTAGCACAATAAATAATGCCGCCATGATTGTTTTTCCCAGTTTTAGAGAATTTCTTCCTTTTCCAGATGGGCCTTGATTTCCCTTGGCGATCGCCACACCGGTCGCAGTTGATTTTTACTGTAAAGTTCCAACTGGTCACCGTTATGGGGGGAATCGGGCTGGCTGGCATTGCCATAGACCAAAATACTCTGGCCCCGGGGGCGATCGGCAAATTCCACTAAGCTCAGGTAACTATCTCCGGCCACTGCTTGAAATCTTTGGTTGGCAATGGTGCTGAGGGCCAAGACCCGAAAACTGCCTAGGTTACTGGGAGCACCGTTGGCAGGAGCAGTAAAATTCCCGACCTGCATTTGCACTACTTCTCCCCAACTGATCGCCAAATCATCGTAGAGAAATTTCACCTGGGCCGCCACCCCTTCCAGCACCGCCATGAACTTGTTAATGTCCGCCATGCCGCTGGGGGTATTGAGGGGGTCAGCGGGATTCCATTGACCGCCCAAAACTTTATCTGCGCCAATGGTCAGGGCCCAGAGCATAAACAATACCGCTCCCCTACTATCGGGGTTAGCCTGTTTGTCCCAGGCCTGGAGCACTTCCGCCGCTTCAATACCAATGGGGTTAGCCAAGACTTTAGCGGCCGACACCAGTAGAGGCACAATGCGATCGCCTAATTCCATCTGGCTGTCAAAGACTTTTTGCTTAAACTGCTCAAAAGTTAGGGAAGAGTTATTTTTCAGCAATTTAATTGACCGTTGGGTACGCAGCAAAGAAGGAGCAAAGCTTAGATCCGGCGCGGCCAGACTGGGAGGATAATCCGCCGCATCCAACTCCGGGGGAAAGGTGCTGGTCCAGGGGGGATCATTGCTGTTTTGGAGCCAACCACTGGCGGGGTTCGTTAGCTTGGGCAATTGTTCATAGATGTAGTAATCAGAGTTTAAATCGGCACTGCGGTTAATCGGCTGCAGACGGTCCCAATCTTGCCAACTGCCTTCCCTGATAGGGGTCAAAGTATTGTATAGATAAAAAATATTGCCCTGGCGATCGCTGTAGAGCACATTGAACATGGGAATTTGTTGCTTTTGCCAAGCCGCTTCAAACTGTTCTAGGGTTTTGGCTTTACCCATGTGCAAAAACTGACTGATGGCCCCACTGCGGTCCAAACCAGGAATTTTGAGGGTGTAAGCATTGCCTCCCCGCTGGGCCACCACAATGCCCGTCACACTTTCTAGGGCTTCCCATTGCAAAGTTTGGTAACTGCCATTGCCCTGGAGAATTTTGACTTGATTATTACGGCGATCGAAGGATTTAACTTCCCCGTCCCATTCATAGCCCCCTTCTGCCAAAGTAAGGGCATATTTGCCCACGTTATGGGGATAATTGACTGTTAAGCTCCAGCCCAAATCATTGTTAAAACCCATGGCCGGCACAGGAGTTCCCACAAAGGCCGCCCCGGTCAGATCCATGCCAGGGGCCACCAATTGGGCCTCCGTTAAACGAAATTGCCCCCCCCAGGGTAAATGGGGATTGATTAGTAATAGCCCATGGCCTGATTCAGTTTGCTTAGGGGCGATCGCCCAGGCATTGGAGGCAATGGGTACGTTAGCTTCTGGTATTTGTCCTGCGAGGCTAGCAACGGCTTGGGGATTAGTAACAAACTCAAACAGTAATAATCTCTGTACATGGGCCACCACATCCTGGGCTGTGATGGGCAATACCTGGCGCAAACTGGGCTGACTGAAATCGGGATGTTGTTGGAAATAATTATTGATACCCTGGGCAAAACTTTCCAGATCACGGCGCATGGCTGGGGTTTGGGCATTTAACCACACCTCCGATCGCCGAGGGATATTCATCGTATGGACATACTGATCATTGTCAAGGTAATCAATGCCCCAATATTCCGCTCCTTTGCCCCTTGCTTCCCCATACAAGGTGAGGAGTAAATCTCCGTGGCCCCGGGCCTGGGCCCAACCAAAAGCCTCCATTAACTTGGTTTCATTGGCAGCAAAAATATGGGGTACTCCCCAGCTATCCCAAAAAATTTCCGTTTTACCATTGGCCCACACTGGGTTACCAATGCCCAACCCCACTGTGAGAACGAATAGTAATACCAGTCCTACGCCCCGCCGTAATTTACCCCGTATTTGCACCAGCATTGGTCCTGAAAATCTCCGTTGGCGGTTCAATTCTAAACGAAACTACAATAGGGGTTTAATAATTTTGATCAGAGTTTGGGCGGTTTGTTGATATTCCTCCTGGTCAAACATTTGGTTCGCCAAGGCATTGAGCTTAATTTCCACCTCGTTGGGCCGCCTACGACTCAGGATAAGTTGCTCTACTAGGTCATCTAGGGCATAACTACGCACTAAACTCCAGTCTGGGTTATGTTCGTCCCAACTTTGGAACAACACCGAAAAAAGTAAAACTTTTGCCCGCAAGGGATTGGTATATTGCATAATCTCTGAGCGGATCTCAAACAGGTTGTATTCCTTCTTCTCAGTGTGGGCTTGGAGGGGGGTACCCGGAGGAGAGGGGACCACCGCCCCCAACACCGTCAGAATTGGTTCACTTGGGCGGGGCCTGGGGGGAGGAGCGGGAATGGGCAACGCGTCAAAATCAACGATGGATGTGGCCAGGGATTTGAGTTGGCTTTCCGCCGGGCTAGGAGAGTCAGACGCCATCAAATTTGCTTGGGTTGCCTGGTGGGATGGCGACGATTGTTCTTCCGACCCAGGGCCACTGTCATACAAGCCCTGCATTTGCTCCAGAATTAACCTGGCGATCGCCAGATAGAAAGTAGTTTTGTTGATGTTGTTGACAATCTGACTAAAGCCTTCCTGTAACTGACCAGGGGTAGGATAACGTTGCCGCAACTCCAACAATAAGTTGGCTAGCCCCACCTGTTCGATCGCCTGGAGATTGTTTTCCCAATAACCCCGGGCCACAGCAAAAATTAACTTTTGAATACGGGCTTGTTCCCGATGCTGCACCAGAATGTGAGCCACTTGGGTGGCCACGTATTGGGGATCCACCACCCTATGTATGGGAGCTGGGGTTTCAGTTTCCATGGGCATCGCGGCGATCGCCCCATCCTCGCCCTTAACATCTTCTGGTATAGCTGTTTTTCCATAGGCCGTATAAATTGGCCCCAACTGGTCCAGTATGGTTTTAGCCACCGCCGCATAAACCTTAGGGCGGTTGAGGGTTTTGACTAGCTTATAGAGGGAAAAGGTAAATTGTTCGATCGTTGGTTTTTGTACTACCAACTCCATTAGTAGGGCGTCCAAACCATTACTGTCGAGCACATTGGGATCATTTTCCCAGTATTTTTTCGACAAACAAAAGAGTAACTTTTTTATCCTTTGCCCCTCATCCTGTTCTTCAAGATAGTGGGCTACATCAGCCAGAGCACTAGGGGGAATAGACATGGGAGCAAAAAAAAGACCAAAAAACCGTCTTAATCAATAAGACAATGGAACCAGCCCATACCCAAGCTTAACGGAATATGGACAGAAAAAAGCAGCCGTCCTGCAATCAAGACAGCTACCAGAAGAGGCTTGGGAACGCACCAAAAATCCTAATCGTTTTGCAGAAACAAAGGGATGCAGTTTAGTGGACGACTAACTTCACGTTGGCGTTTTGTAAGCCCCGTTGTTTTACCTCGGCCAAGGTTTGGTTAACGGCATACTTCTGGTTGATGGAATTGATCAACTCAGTCTGATTATGCTTTTTAGCCACACCCCAAAGATCAGCGATCAAGTCGAAGGAACCATCACTGTTGCGGGACCAGCCTAAATCGTAGTCACCATCCAAAACGGCTACAATGTCAGCCCGGATGCGTTGGCCATTGTAGCCCCGCACATCAGCTTCGGTCTTGGTGGTGATACCGAGGTCATTGAGGGAAGATGTTAAAACTTCAGCGTTCGTGATCTTAGTACGGAGAGTGCTGAAATGAGACATGGTGGATTTCCTCCAGAGAAAAAAGTCAACAACAACAATTGAGAAGTGGGAAATGCCGCCATCAAAACGGCTTATCTTAAACTACTAACCCAACGGTTAGTCTTTGCTCCTGCGGGAACAGGAGAAAGCTTGTTAGAACTCCAGTCGCTGATATTCAGCCACAGAAGCGGAGGCAGGCCGAGCCCTTTGTCGGGCCCAGTCACGAAGCGCGGTGACCTGCTCTACCATAGTGCGCGACAGGGGCAACGTCGATTTGATCGCTGCGATAATGTCGAGCTGGTTAAATTCTCTTTCTTGGGCAAAGGCTTCGTACATAGCCGCTACGATCGCCTGCTCAATCTCTGCTCCGGAAAAACCGTCGGAGGTGCGGGCCAATTCCCCCAGGTCAAAACGGGAAGTGTCTTTGCGCCGTTTATGGAGGTGAATGCGGAAAATGGCTTCCCGCTCTTCGGAAGAAGGTAGGTCAACGAAAAAAATCTCATCAAACCGTCCCTTGCGGAGAAATTCCCCTGGCAGGCGATCGACCCGGTTGGCCGTAGCCATAACGAATACAGGGGAAGTTTTTTCCTGCATCCAGGTGAGGAAACTACCAAAGATGCGGCTGGAGGTACCGCCGTCGGAATCCCCGGAACCGGCTCCCCCGGCAAAGGCTTTGTCCAATTCATCAATGAACAAAATAGCTGGAGAAATGGACTCGGCGGTTTTCAAGGCGTTGCGGAGATTAGCTTCCGATCGCCCCACCATGGAACCGTCGTAGACCCGCCCCATATCCAGGCGTAGGAGGGGCAAACCCCAAAGCCGGGAAGTGGTTTTGGCAATGAGGGATTTACCGCAACCGGGCACCCCCAGGATCAGCATGCCCTTGGGTTGGGGCAAACCGTACTCCCGGGCCCTTTCCGTAAAAGCGTCGGAGCGTTGGGTTAACCATTTTTTCAGTTCCTCCAATCCCCCTACGGCCCGGATGGTTTCATCCTCCTCAATGTAATCAAGGATGCCGTTGCGGCGGATTAACTGCTTTTTCTCGGAGAGGACAATTTCCACCTCCCCTTCGGTTAACTGGCCTGCTTTGACGTAGGCTTTGCGGTAGACTTTTTCCGCCTCATCTTTGGTTAATCCCAGGGCTGCCTTAAGGAGTTTTTCCCGGGAATCTTCTCCCAGGGCATGGCGAGACTTACCCAACTGTTGCCCCAGCACCCCATCGAGGGTAACCAAATCGGGCAGGGCAAAATCCAACACCACCACATCCTTTTCCAGTTCAATGGGGGTTTCCTGGTAGGGAGACATGAGTATGATCGCCTTTTCTGTGCCCTTAAAGCTGGCGATCGCCTCCCGTAACCACCGGGTCACCGCCGGAGACGAGATGAAAGGATGGAGGTCTTTGAAAATGAAAATGCCCGGTTCCTGGCGCACCACCCACTCAATCGCCGCCTCAGGGGAGATGGTATTGTGGTGGGTTTTCTGTTGGGCAACGCCGTATTCCCGGAAGCCATGGGTCACAGTCCAAACAAATAGCCGCTGGTGCCGGGTGACCTCCTGAACGATGCGGTACACCGCTTGCTCAGCCCGTTCTTCCTCAGAAGTAACGAGATAAATCAGGGGGTATTGAGCTTTCAGCAGTACACTCAGCTCTTCTTGCATGGGTTCGACCAAAAATTGAGGGAAGGAAAGGAATGAACAGGAAATCGATGTGAATGATTTTGCCTAGGGCCAACTGAAATGTTGGTCGACTTAGCAGGGAATCAGCATCTTTTCCCCATCAACATCGGCGGTTGCCGGAGCATCCTCCACCAGAGGTAGGGAAGACTCTTCGTTGTCGTTCAGGACACTGGGCTGATCCTTCAGGGACATCATCTGTCCGTCCCGCATCACCATGGCAGCGTCGCATTCGGGGCAGATATGTACTTGATGGGTTTTGCCATAGGCGGACTTTTCTTCGGCTTCGACCTTGTCCGGGTGCTTGAGGTAAAAATCAATGGCCCGTTCTACGATCGCCGACATAGATTCAGCGTCAATGGCTGAGCGAATTCGGAGTTGCCGATGGATGCCCGGCGGCATATAAAGTGTGACCTTTTGCTTGTCCTGCATATCACTAATGATTAGGTTACCCATCGGGTATAGTACCCCAATTTAATCACGCGCCACTATCCTGTCAAGCCATTAAGCCACTATGCCTGCATTTTTGTAATATTTTGTTACAAAAGCCAAATTACCCAGGAAATTGTCGCTTCAATTACAACCGCTGCCCCCGTTTCCTTCCAAGCTGAATAATGGGACCGTGGCCAAGGGTTAGCGACTGGAGTTGGCAAAACACTTTCACTCTGCAAATAGCCAAAAACTGATCACCAATGGCACCATGGCCCAAGCCTAGACCACCATCGATGGGGAACCATGCAACTTCAGAGCTACGACCCAGGCAATTTCTACGACGAACTTTTTTTCGCCCCAGGACAACCCCGACCCCAGGCGGCTCCCCTCATCGACTGGATGGGGCAGTTATCGCCGGAAATTCTCAGGCAACACCACGAAACGGCCCAAATTGCCCTTTTTAACCTAGGGGTCACTTTTCGGGTTTACAACGATGACCAGGGAGTGGAGCGTATTTTCCCCGTAGATATTATTCCCCGCATCATTGCCGAAGCCGAATGGCGATCGCTCGAAAAAGGTTTGAAACAGCGCATCAAAGCTCTGAACTGTTTTTTGACCGACATTTACGGCCCCCAAAATATTGTTAAAGACGGCATTGTGCCCCTGGACATTGTTGAATCCGCCAGTGGTTTTCTGAAGCCCTGCATTGGTATCAAGCCCCCCGCCGGAGTGTGGTGTCATATCACTGGCACTGATTTAGTGCGGGATGGCGCAGGTAAATGGTTTGTGCTGGAAGATAACCTGCGGGTGCCCTCCGGCATTTCCTACGTCTTGGAAAATCGGCGGGTAATGAAAAGCACTTTTCCCGATATGTTCCAAACTATTCCCATCCAACCGGTGGACAGTTACCCCAGCCAATTACTGGAAACTTTGCTGAACCTGGCTCCGCCCCACTTAGCCGCCCCGGTGGTGGTGGTGTTAACCCCTGGTATTAATAATTCTGCTTACTTTGAGCATTCCTTCCTGGCTCAACAAATGGGGGTGGAGTTGGTGGAAGGTCGGGATTTAGTGGTGGCCGATGGCTATCTACAAATGCGTACCACCAAGGGTTTACAACGGGTGGATGTGGTCTATCGCCGTCTGGATGATGATTTCATTGACCCAGAGGTGTTTCGGCCAGACTCCCTTCTGGGAGTACCAGGGTTGATGGAAGTGTATCGCCAAGGGCGGGTGGCCCTGGCCAATGCTCCCGGCACGGGCGTGGCGGATGATAAGGTCATCTATGCCTATGTGCCAGAGATGATTAATTACTATCTCAAGGAAGAACCCCTCTTGGCCAATGTGCCCACTTATCTTTGCTGGCGAGAAGAAGATAGAAATTATGTGCTGGATCATCTGGCGGAATTGGTGGTCAAATCCGCCAACGAAGCTGGGGGATACGGTATGTTGATGGGCCCCAGTGCCAGCCCCCAGGAAAGGGCCCAGTTTGCCGAACGCATTCGCCATAATCCCCGTAACTACATTGCCCAACCGGTGCTAAATCTTTCCCGAGTACCCACTTTGATCGGCGATCAGGTGGAGGGTCGTCATGTGGATCTCCGTCCCTATATCCTTAACCGGGGCGATGAAATTTATGTCCATCCCGGTGGCTTGACTAGGGTTGCCCTCCGCAAAGGTTCCTTGGTGGTCAACTCTTCCCAGGGCGGCGGCAGTAAGGATACCTGGGTGTTGCAAGGTTCCACGCAATAATGGCTTTTGTAGCCCTGACAACCCGGCGATCGCCAAAGCGGGGTCAACGATCTTGGTAGAATGGCGAATGTATTCTGGATTACCCCGGCGATCGCCACTGTCCCCGAACAAATATGTCTCTATTTGATTGGTTTGCCAACCGTGAAAAAGCTGAGCCCCCAGTGCTCCAGCCCCAATCCCCCCAGGAAAGGGAGGTGGCCGATGGTCTCTGGACTAAGTGCCCGGCCTGCGGTGTGTTGACCTACACCAAGGATCTGCAGGGCAATTGGATGGTGTGTGTCGAATGTGGGCACCATCTCCGGGTGGACAGTGACGAGCGGATTCGCCAGTTGATTGACGCCAAGACCTGGCAACCCATCAATGAACATTTGCGGCCCACCGATCCCCTCAAATTTAAAGACCGCAAATCCTATAAAGACCGCATCCGCGATACCCAAAAAGCAACAGATTTGACGGACGCAGTGCAAACTGGCCACGGTCGCCTTGACGGTCTACCGATCGCCTTGGGGGTAATGGATTTCCGGTTTATGGGCGGTAGTATGGGCTCCGTGGTAGGGGAAAAACTATGCCGCCTAATTGAGTACGCCACTTTGGAAAGATTGCCCGTGGTAATTATTTGTGCCTCCGGTGGAGCCAGAATGCAGGAAGGCATGCTGAGCCTAATGCAAATGGCCAAAATTTCTGGAGCTTTGCAAAACCATCGGGAGCAAAAGTTACTTTACATCCCTGTGCTCACCCATCCCACCACTGGCGGGGTGACTGCCAGCTTTGCCATGTTGGGGGATTTGATTTTAGCGGAACCCAAAGCCACCATCGGTTTTGCGGGGCGGCGAGTGATTGAGCAAACATTGCGGGAAAAGTTACCCGACGATTTTCAAACTTCCGAATATTTACTACACCACGGTTTTGTCGATGCCATTGTGCCCCGTCCCCAACTGAAAAGGACTTTGGCTCAGTTGATTAGCCTACATCAACCCTTTTATCCCATTTTGCCCCCCCTCAATGCTGACTCCAATCAGGTGAACCCAGAGTTAGTGCTCAGCCATACGGCCCTGGCGGTGGATAATCAAATTTCCGTCAATCAAGATGGTTAAAAAGTATCTACTGATGGCGATTCAGCTTAAAAAGACTAGAATTCAATGGGTTCGCATTAGCTATTAGCTGTACTTGATGATAATTGCTATCATCGCTGGTGGAAAAAATGCTGCTCCGGACTAGGCAACTGCTAGAACATGGAAATAATTACATTGGCGATCGGCGGGGCAATTGGTTTTGGCATCGGGGCGATCGAACGGTTTCGGCTCAATAATAAAATTAAAAAATTGCTCACTGGGCTGCCGGATACCCAGGAAGTTTCCCATTCCCTGTCCCTTGTGTCCCTGGTGCGGCGAGAAATTAATCACTTAAATGATCTCTGTGCGGAATATCTAGATACCATTGCCCATTGGCGGGGAGTAATGTCCCTTTCTCCCCTCGGTTATTTATTAATCGATCAGGAAAATAATTTGGAATGGTGTAATCCTGCGGCTGAAAGTTTGCTACATATCCGTTATTGGCAACCGGGGGAACGCAGGCTTTTTTTGGAGTTTATTCGCTCCTACGAATTGGATCAATTAATTGAGTGTACCCGGCAAACCCAAACTAACCAGACTCGGGAATGGTCATTTTTTCCTCCCCTCACCGCCGCCATGGAAGGTTGGGGCAATCACCGCCCACTAACACCAGAGTCGATTCTTCTCAGGGGATCGGGATTTCCCCTCAAAGAAGGCAAAGTGGCTGTATTTGTGGAAAATCGCCAAACTTTAGCGGCCCTGCGCCAGGGTAGGGATCAAGCTTCTTCCGATCTGGCCCACGAGTTACGAACCCCTTTAACAGCGGTGGCTTTGATTGCGGAACGTTTACAGGCTCGACTGCCCGCTGAAGATGGGGACTGGGCCGAACGGTTGTTGAAGGAGATTTCTCGTTTGCAGAATTTGGTGGAAAGTTGGCTCCATTTAACCCAAATAACCGCTAATCCCAATCTTTACCTCGAGCCAGAACCGATTAATTTACGCCATTTACTCGCCATTACCTGGGAGCGATTAACCCCGATCGCCGTGGTAAAAAATATCACCCTGGATTACCAAGGGCCAACCAAGTTGAACCTAGAGGGGGATGGCGATCGTCTGATGCAGGTATTGATGAATATTTTGGACAATACGCTGAAATATAGCCCACCGGAAGGGACTATTTTTGTGCAGGGTCATCAAGGCACAGAAGGGATCACCATGATTATTAGGGATCAAGGCCTAGGATTTCAACCAAGGGATTTACCCTACATTTTTGAGCGACTTTATCGGGGTGATAGTTCCCGTGCTCGCCTACATCCCGATAGTCAACGCCATGGCAGTGGCCTGGGTTTGGCGATCGCCAAGGAAATTGTCCTGGCCCACAGGGGAAATTTAACCGCAGCTAACCATGAAACTGGGGGAGCAATGTTCACCATTGAGCTGCCCTATGAACCGAATATGGATGAAAATCCCTAGAATTCGACCAACAGAAGGTCAAGCTATGCTTAAAAAAATCCACAGACGTTAGAAAATTATGCTTCAAAAACTCGAAGCCATATTTAACGGGACAGCCCTTAAACTGGAAGTTCCCATAGACTTTACCGCCTACACTGAATAGAAGAGCGATAATTTTAAAATGGTGGCGGACTAAGCAATCCAAACGGTTTTAGCATTGACAAATTCTAAAATGCCCATGCGGCCAAGTTCCCGCCCAAAGCCAGAGCGCTTGATGCCTCCAAAGGGAATGCGGGGGTCAGATTTAGTCATACCGTTAATGAATACAGCCCCGGCTTCTATGCCCCGGATTAGTTTTTGTTGATTTTCCGGGTTAGTTGTCCATGCACTGGCCCCCAACCCAAAGGGAATGTCATTGGCCAAGGCGATCGCCTCCTCTAAATTATCGACAGTAAATCCGAGGGCCACGGGGCCAAAAAATTCCTGACGGTAGGTAGGGGCGTTGGGGGGAACGTCGGTGAGCAGGGTGGGAGGATAGTAATTTCCCGGTTGGTCTAGGGCTTGGCCGCCACAACGACAGTGGGCTCCAGCAGCAATGGTTTGTTCTACTTGCGCAACAATGTCCGCCAAAATATCAGGGGTAGCTAGGGGCCCAATATCGGTGGTTGAGAGGCTGGGATCTCCTACTTTAAGAGCTTGGAATGCTTTGGTTAAACGTTGGAAAAATTCCTCAGCAACACTGGCTTGGACAATGAATCTTTTAGCGGCAATGCAAGATTGGCCGTTGTTTTGCATCCGGGCTGGCACAGCTACTTTTAGGGCTTGGTCTAAATCCGCATCTTCGAGGACGATGAAGGGATCGGAACCGCCCAATTCCAACACGGTTTTTTTAATTTGCCCTGCGGCGGCGCTGGCGAAACTAGCTCCAGCGGGTTCACTACCGGTTAAAGTTCCTGCTTGGATGCGGTCGTCGGCCATCAACTCACTGGCCACTTTGCCTCCAATCAATAGGGTTTGAAACGCTCCTTCGGGAAACCCGGCGGTTTGGAAAATTTCGGCGATCGCCAACGCACATTGGGGCACATTGGAAGCGTGTTTGAGCAGACCCACATTACCGGCCATCAGAGCTGGGGCCGCAAAACGAAACACCTGCCAAAAGGGGAAATTCCAGGGCATCACCGCCAAAATTACCCCCAGGGGCTGGTAAGCAATGAAACTCTGGCTAGCATCGGTGGTCACCACTTCATCGGCTAAGTATTCCTCGGCTTTGTCCGCATAAAAACGACAGACCAGGGCACATTTATTCACTTCGGCGATCGCCTGTGGGATCGATTTGCCCATTTCCAGGGTCATCAGGGCGGCCCATTCATCCCGCCGTTGTTCGAGGATATCCGCCGCCTTTCTTAACCATTGCCCCCGTTGAGCAAAAGGTAAATGGCGAAAACTTTGGAATGTTTCCTGGGCCAAATCCAACTTGGCATTAACTTCCACCTGACTATGGGCGATGAAAGTCTGCACCGTTTGGCCCGTGGCCGGATTAATAGTGGCGATCGCCATGGGTTAATGCCTCCCCCTCAAGCTGGAAAATTCCAGAGTTTAAGTTGCCCCAAAGCCATTGGCTTCACTTTCTAGTCTAGGTTGCTGGCCCCCAATCTTGCTAGCTGGGGTTATTAACAGGCTCCCCATTATCTTCCCCGGAGGGAGGGGGTGGATTAGAATCACCTTCCCCTTTCTCCCCCTTCAAAAAGCGAGCCTCAGCCTCTTTGACAAGGGTATAGAGCACCGGCACTAGGAACAAACTAAGAATGGTGGAAATTAGATAACCACCAAAAATAGCCGTTCCCAAGGACCAGCGGCTCATCGCCCCCGCCCCAGAAGCAATTACCAAGGGCCAAAAACCCACCAGCCCGGAAATGGCGGTCATCAGAATCGGTCGCATCCTTTCCTTGGCCGCAAAAGCCGCCGCCTGGGGAATTTTCATGCCCAAATCCATAGCCTGATTACCAAATTCCACAATCAAAATGGCGTTTTTACTAGCTAGACCAATTAACATAACCAAGGCTACCTGGGCGTAAACATTGTTGTTTACCGTGGGCCAAACCATGTTGGTGGCTACCATAAAGTTGGCCCGCAGTAAAATCGCCCCGATCGCCCCGAGAATAGCTAGGGGAACAGTCATCATGATAATGGCGGGATCCACGTAACTTTCGTACTGGGCTGAGAGTACCAGGAACACCATGATGAAGGCTAAACCAAAAATGATCGGAGCCGCCCCCGCCGATTGCAATTCTTCATAGCCCGTACCATACCAGGCATAACCAATGGAATCGGGGAACATCTCCTTAGACAACCTTTCCATGGTTGCCATGGCTTGCCCCGTACTGTAGCCCGCCGCCGGAGAAGCCTGGACATCCACCGCCGGATAAATATTGAAATTGGTCAGAATCGGGGGATAGGTGGTTTGTTTAACATCAATTAAATTGCTGAGCTGAACTAAAGCCCCAGTGCGGGAACGGACATAAAGGCGACCAATATCCCGGGGATTAGAACGGAATTGCCCATCGGCCATGGCATACACCTGATAAAGCCGGCTTTCCATCACAAATTGGTTGATATAGCTAGACCCCATGTAAATACCAATGGTGTTGAACACCTCCGAAATATCAACATTTTGGGCATTGGCCTTTTCCCGATCCACCCCAATTTCTAACAAGGGAGCATTAAAGGTAAATTGGGTAAAAACCGTACGGGGATTGAGAGCCGGTTCCTGGCGCAGCTTTTCCATATATTGCTGGACATAGTCCAAGAAATTTTCCAGGGGCATACCACCCCGGTTTTGGATGTAAAAATCCAGACCCCCTGTGCTACTAAGGCCGTCCACCGGGGGAGCATTAACGGCAAACACCTGGGCATCGGGAATTTTTTGAGCTAACTCTCGGTTAATTTCTGCCAACAGACCGAACACAGACCCCTTTTGCCCGGGGCGTTCGTCCCAATTTTTCAGCTTGACGAAAAAGAGGGATTTACTACTGTCATTGCCTAAAAAGCTAAAGCCCCCCATACCCAGCACATGTTCCACCTCTGGGCGAGCGGAGACAATTTCCGTTGCTTGGGAAATCACATCTTTAGTGTACTCAATAGACACACCGGCGGGGGAGTTGCCCAACATGAAAAAATACCCCTGATCTTCTTCGGGAATAAACCCAGTGGGGGTGATGTTATAGACAATTACTGTGAGGATTAAACTGCCAATAAAAATGGGAATAGCCAGCAGTCTGACCTTTAAAATTGCCGTGATAATATTGCCGTAGCGTTCCTTTAACCAGTCAAAGGTGCGGTTAAAAAGATTGAAAAACCAAGCGAGGGGGCCATGGACCTCTTTTTTGGGCCGCATTAAAATGGCGGACATACTAGGGGAAAAACTGATGGCATTAAAAGTAGATACCGCTACCGCCGAAGCCATAATTACAGCAAATTGCTTATAAACAATCCCCGTAGTACCTGGGAAGAATGTCACAGGGATGAACACAGCCATCAACACCAAAGAGGTGGAAATTACGGCTCCCGTTAGTTCCCCCATGGCATCTAGGGCGGCCTGGAATGGCTTCATGCCTTGATCCAGTTTTACCTCGATCGCCTCCACCACCAAAATACCGTCATCCACCACGAGACCAGTGGCCAGAATTACCCCAAACAGGGTCAACTGGTTCAAGCTAAAACCAAAAGCTAGGGCAAAGGCCATGGCCCCAATCAAAGATACGGGAATGGCCAGGGCTGGGATTAGGGTAGTACGCCAATTTTGTAGGAAGATAAAAATCACTAAAATTACCAGCAAAATGGCTTCAATTAGGGTCAGGGCCGCTTCTTCCAAAGATGCCGTCACAAACAGGGTGTTATCCAAAGCTACCTCTGCATTTAGACCAGGGGGAAATAGGGGCCGTAACTCCGCCATTTTTTCCTTGACCATGTTGGCCGTGTCTAGGGCATTGGTACCGGGCAGTTGATAGATAACAAATGCCACTGCCGGGGCGTTATTGAACAGGGCAGTTTGAATATAGTTTTGGGTACCAATGGTGGCCCTCCCCACATCTTTAATACGAATGAGAGTACCATCATCCCCCACTTTGACGACAATTTGTTCCGCTTCTTCCGGGGTGGTAAAGCGACTCAGGGCCCGGGCATTAATTTGGAAACGTTGTTGATCAGTGACCGGCGGCAGGTTAACCCCCCCTACCCCCACTTGAATGTTTTGGCTCCGAATGGCGTTGGTAACATCGGCCGCGGTTAAGTCCCTAGCGGCCAAGGCATCGGGGTCTAGCCAAAAACGCATGGCATATTCAGAAGCCCCAATTAAAATGGCCGAACCCACCCCGTCAATCCGTTTAATTTCATCCAGCAACACCCGGTCAACAAAGTTACTGACAAAGATGTCGTCATAGATCGGTTTGCCCTGGTCATCGTTTTCTGAGTAAACCCCATAGGCAATGGTGACAGAGGGGGATTGGGTCTGGGTCGTTACCCCCTGGCGGTTGACAACTTCCGGCAAACTGGAAGCGGCGATCGCCACGTTATTTTGGACGAGTACCTGGGCAATGTTGCGGTCCATTTCCACCGGGAAATAGACGTTGATGGTGCTAGTGCCAGTGTTGTCGGTGGTGGAGTTCATATAAATGACTTGCTCCGTACCGTTAATCTGCCGCTCTAGCACAGTGGTGACATTATCCACTGCAGTTTGGGCATCGGAGCCCACATAGTTGGTGGTTACCTGCACCTGTTTGGGGGCCATGTCTGGAAGTTTGGCCAGGGGCAGGAGGGGTAAGGCGATCGCCCCGAGGAGGATGATCACGATGGTGCACACCGTAGTCAGCACGGGGTTTTTGATGAAAACGTTGGAGATACTCAGCAACATAAACCTGGGGGACGGCGGAAAGGTAAACCGGACTCACGGAATCCATTGACGGCAACAGGGGAAAAAAGCTTCCCCTACCCATGGCGATCGCCGGGGGCGGGAATGTCCAGAGTGCAAAGATCCCACCCATCTTAAAGGTTTTTCTGGGGAATGGAGCCAATCCCCAGAGTTTCTTTAAATTTGCCCTGCCCTAGACCCACCGGCGGGGGAAATCCAGAGCCACTTTTTACCCTGATCAGCGCCCCTATTGGATGTTAATCCGGAACTGGAGGTCATTAAAGTCCATATCTCCCCCCCAGAAGCCATCCTCAAATTGGAAGGTATCCCCCAAAACCCGAATGTGATCTGCCTGATCAGGGTTAGCCCCCAGATAGGAGAAGTAATTAAAGACATTGCCGTCGGACTGACTGACGGTGAGGTAAGGAGCAAACAAGCTCCCCCCGGTTAGCTCCAATGCCTGGGTCGTGGTACTGGGGGTAACAGTAAATTGGGCGGCAGTATTTTGCAGCGCCACGGCTTGATAGTTGCCATCACCAGGGTTTAGCAGTTGGCCCGTCAGGGGGTCCGCAATGGCACCAAACTGATTTTCCACCCGATAAAAACCAACGGAGAGCCCAAAGGAAGCATCACCGGTGATTTCGTTGATGCCAAGATTTACGGAGCCACTGAGGGAACGCAGGTCCAATAATTCCCGATTAACAGGATTCTGATCCAACTTAATGACCACGTCGTTGTAGTCAAAGTCTCCTCCTCCTAACATGTCTTCCACCCCAAAGGTGTTATCCGCCAGTAACCGGAAATGATCCAGTCCATCGGGGTTGGCATTGATGTAGCTAAAGAAGGCAACGGGGCCAGCGGCGATCGCCTGGTTGACAGGATTAACCGTCAGGAATTGATTTTCGGTGCCATTGGAAATCAGGAAGGGAGCAATAATTTGCCCTGGGCGAATTTCCCCCCCAATGGGTTGGCCGTTGGAACCAAGGGCAAGACGTTGCCGCACCGCCACTTCAGCATAGTTGGCATCACCGGGGTTGACCAGTTGACCGGTGGTGTAATCCAGCACCGTGCCCTGGGCATTTTGAACCAGGTAGAAACCAACAGTATTGTCATAGGCAGAGTCACTGGCGATCTGAACCCCGATTTGAACGTTTTGATTGCTCGTATTAGCGAAGATCTCCTGTTGAGCTTGCCCTTGGTAGAGCGTCCCCAAGGGAGCCGGTTGGTCTGTCATTGCCACCCGGAAGATAAAGTCATTAAAGTCCCCGTCTCCTCCCTGGGCAATATCTTCCCAAGCAACAACTATCCCCTGACCATCATTACTCGGGATTTGTTGGATTTGATTGCCATTGGCGATCGCCTGACTGAAGAAAACCGGAGTGGATATGGCCCCGGCGGCCTGCTCTCTGAGCACCATATCCAGGGAATTATTCTGGATTAACAGGAAACCAAAACTATCACTAACTTTGAATTCTTCCATAGTCCGGGTCAGGGATTCACCGAAAAGCTGAGTCTGTCCACTGATACCGGTAAATATCACCTGGCTATTGCTTAAGGCCGCTTCCAGATAGCCTGCTTGTCCTGGGGCAATGCCATTGATAGTTCCCTGGCGATCGTCCACCCTGAAAATAGCCACCTCATTTTTGAAATCTCCGTCCACTCCCAGCAGGGTGAATTTGAGATGTTCCTGATTGTCAATGGCAACGCTAGCGGTCCGATTATCCCCATTAACATCGGTGATGGTGTAGGTAAATTGATCAACGAGCCCATTGGCGGTGAAAACTCCCGCGTTAGCGGTGAGGCCAATGGCTGGGGGAACGAAACCTCCCTGGGGCAAAATATTGACCGCAAATCGCAGATCATTGAAATCTCGATCGCCAAAGGCACTATCTTCAAAGCTATAGGTGCCATTGGCAAAACGAACATAGTCCACTTGACCTGGATTGGCATCAATGAGGGCGAAGAAGTGATTCACTTGCCCGTTACCCTGGTCAGACGTTAGGAACGGAGCATAGATGCCGCCTCCAGGTAGTTCAATGGACTGAACTGGATTATCCTTACTGATTTGTAGCCCAGGAATGGCGCTGGCCAGGGCCACATTTCTGTATTCCAGATCTGCCGGGGTTAAAAGTCGCCCAGAAGCCGGATCAAGAATGGTGCCAAAATGATCCAAAACTTGATAGAAGCCGACGGAATTGTTGTAGCTCGCACTGCTGAAAATATCACTGATATCTATGCGTACAGGCCCTGTGGCTGAACGTAAATCCAATAACTCTTCATGGATGTGATAGGTCAAGAAATCGTCACTGAAATTATTGGGGGTGCCATTATCCCGCAGCACCGCCGTACCTTTAAGAGGTTGGGTCAGGTTGGTGATCTGAATGCCCAAGCCCTGATCGTTGGCTAAGACATCGACATTGATGGAGCCAAAACCCAGATCGCCAATGACAACGGTACCCCGATCATCGTTGATAGAAATTAGAGAACTAGTCTTAATTTCAAATTGGCCTACATCGTTGGTATTGCCTGCATTATCCGTTGCTGTGATGGTGTAGGTTCCATCCCCAGTGTTGGCAGGGTTCCCTGTGACAACTCCATTGAAGAAGTCTCCAAACGGATCGCTATCCGGGTCAGATGGGTCAGGGTCAGCGTCAACTAATTTGATTGTGTACGTGGAAGGGTCACCAGGGTTGGCACCGGGAGTTTCCACCACTTCATAGGCATCGGGATCGACGGGATTACCGTCAGGCCCAAGCAACTCAATCTCTAATCCTGACTCACCGCTAAAGGTCAGTTCGGGGTTGCCATTACCGCTCAACAAGTCATCGGCGCCGGTATCAGTTGCGTCAGTGATGTCTAGGGGGCTGAAAGGAGAATTGCCATTGTTGGGAGTACCGGGAGAAGTCGTATCAATTTCAAATTGACCTACATCGTTGGTATTACCTGCATTATCCGTTGCTGTGATGGTGTAAATGCCATCGCCGGTATTGGCCCCATTACCTGTGGGGGAGCCATTGAAGAAGTCTCCAAACGGATCGCTATCTGGGTCAGATGGGTCAGCGTCAATTAACTTGATTGTGTAGGTGGAAGGGTCACCAGGGTTTACACCGGGGGTTTCTAGCACTTCATAGGCATCGGGGTCAACAGAATTACCATCAGACCCAAGCAACTCAATCTCTAATCCTGGTTCACCAGTGAAAGTCAGTTCGGGGTTACCATCACTACTCAACAAGTCATCGGCACCGGTATCAGTTGGGTCAGTGATGTCCAGGGGACTGAAAGGAGAATTGCCATTGTTGGGAGTACCGGGAGAAGTCGTATCAATTTCAAATTGACCTACATCGTTGGTATTGCCTGCATTATCCGTTGCTGTGATGGTGTAGGTTCCATCCCCAGTGTTGGCAGGGTTCCCTGTGACAACTCCATTGAAGAAGTCTCCAAACGGATCGCTATCTGGGTCAGATGGATCAGCGTCAATTAATTTGATTGTGTAGGTGGAAGGGTCACCAGGGTTGGCACCGGGGGTTTCTACCACTTCATAGGCATCGGGATCAACAGGGTTACCATCAGGCCCAAGCAACTCAATCTCTAATCCTGGTTCACCAGTGAAAGTCAGTTCGGGGTTACCATTACTGCTCAACAAGTCATCGGCGCCGGTATCAGTTGCGTCAGTGATGTCCAGGGGGCCGGCATTAGGCGCTGTGGTGTTTAATACGGCACTATCGCTGCCATCAGGACCTTGGTTCCCAGTATTATCCGTTATGAATGCACTCACCGTTAAAGTGGCACCTTCGGCGGGTACTGCTACCTGGGTGGTTACTACTCCGGCGTTGATTTGGGCGGCGGTTAAGACGATGGTTTGGGGAGTGGTGCCATCGCTAATGGTCAGAGTGTCCCCAGCAACTAACCCAGTGGGCAAGGCGATCAATACATCTACTAAGCCATTCAATTCCCCAGCACTGATTAAGCCATCATTATTG
Organism: Synechocystis sp. FACHB-908; assembly: GCF_014698595.1. Classification (NCBI taxonomy): domain Bacteria; kingdom Bacillati; phylum Cyanobacteriota; class Cyanophyceae; order Synechococcales; family Merismopediaceae; genus Synechocystis; species Synechocystis sp. FACHB-908. The sequence continues at coordinate 79,189 of NZ_JACJTH010000033.1, forward strand.
GCATCTTCGGCGATCGTGACCACCGGTGCTTCGGGGGCGGTGGTATCTAATACGGCACTATCACGGCCACTGGGACCTTGGTTACCGGCAATATCTGTAACAAAGGCGGTCACCGTTAAAGTAGTACCTGGGTTGGGTACTGCTACCTGGGTGGTTACTACTCCGGCGGTGATTTGGGCGGTGGTGAGGACAATGGTCTGGGGAGTGGTGCCATCGCTAATGGTCAGGGTGTCCCCAGCAACTAACCCAGTGGGCAAGGCGATCGATACATCTACTAGGCCATTCAATTCCCCTGCACTTATGAAGCCGTCATTATTGGTATCTTCCGTAATCGTTACGGTGGGTGCTCCGGGAGCGGTGGTATCTAATACGGCACTATCACGGCCACTGGTACCTTGGTTACCGGCAATATCTGTAACAAAGGCGGTCACCGTTAAAGTAGTACCTGGGTTGGGTACTGCTACCTGGGTGGTTACTACTCCGGCGTTGATTTGGGCGGCGGTTAAGACGATGGTTTGGGGAGTGGTGCCATCGCTGATAGTCAGGATATCCCCTGCTACCACACCACCTGGTATAGCTATAGATACATCCACTAACCCACTCAATTCCCCGACACTAATTAGCCCGTCATTGTTGACGTCTTCCGTAATCGTGACAATCGGTGCTCCGGGCACTGTTGTATCTACGGTATAACTCTCCGTGTCGGTAGCAGTGGTGCTGTTACCGGCTAGGTCGGTGGTGGTGACGCTGGCCTGAATGGTGCGGTCAGGGTCAGCGACTAAGGCGCTACCTGGAACATCGATGCTGAAGGTACCACCATTGGCGACTGCTCCTGTGAAGGTTTGACCACCGATCGCGAGGGTGACAATGTCACCGGCTCTGACGTTGCCACCGACGGTGCCGGTGATCGGAATGAGCTGACCGGCTTCGACGGCATTGATGACATCATCTGCTGTGATGTTGGATGTCAGTGTGATGCTGGCATTGGGTGCTGTGGTGTCGATCGTGACGTTTTGAGTGGCTTGGCTGGTGTTGTTAGCTAAGTCAGTGGTGACAGCAGTGATGACGTAATCCCCTGGAGGGGTGGTGATACCGCTGAGGTCTAGGGTCCAGTTGTTGCCACTGACTGTTAGCTGAGGATTTTCCCCAAAGGTATAGGTCGTGCCGTTAAAGGTCACTGCCAAGGTGTTGGTATCCAGGTTGGTCCAGGTTCCAGCAATGACTAGGGTTTGGTCGTTGGTGACAAAGTCGCCGGGGATGCCGCTGTCAGTGCTGATGCTGGCGATGGCAATGCCTGGTGCATTGGTTTCAATGCGAATGGCTTGAGTATCGGTGGTTGTGTTGCCAGCCAGATCCGTTGTGCTGGCCGTGAGGGTGTAAGTGCCTCCGGCTAAGGTTTCGTTGGCAGTGCGGTCTAGCGACCAGTTGCCATTGGCATCTGCGGTGGTGGTGGCTGTGAAGACAGGGTTGTTGCTGCTGTCGGTGAGGGTTACTGTCACCGTGGCATTGGCATCGGTTGTCCCGCTATAGATCAGGGTTTGATCGTTGGTAATGAAGTCGCCGGGGGTGCCACTGTCGTTTGTGATAGCGGTGATAGCAATGTTGGGAGGAGTGGTGTCAATGACAAACTCATCAACTTCAACACTGTTACCGGCAGCATCGGTTGCAACGATGGTGTAGGTGCCGTCGCCAGTGTTGTCTGGATTATTGGTTGCTACACCATTCGCAAAATCACCAAAGGGATCTGGCTCTCCATTGGGAATTGCATCCAGCAGGATGACAGTGTAGGTAGATCCATTCGCACTGGGTGTCTCTGCGACGGTGTAGGCAGCAGATGGAGCCAGTGCACCATCCGGACCGGTAAGGGTGATGGTGAGTCCAGGTTCACCCGTGAAGGTGAGGACAGGATTGCCATTGCTAGTAATCAAGTCATCTGCGCCGGTATCGGTGTTGTCAGTGATGTCAAGCTCATTAACCGCTGGTGCAACCGTATCAACAGTGATGTTGCGAGTAGCAGGGGTAGCGGGATTCCCAGCGAGATCACTGACAGTAGCTACGACTTCTTCAGTCGCTTCAAAGTTGGCAATGTCTGCGACAGGGATATTGAATGTCCAAGCATTACCAGTAACGGTGGCGGTGTAGGTATTGCCATCAATGGTGACAGTGACGACTTGACCATCTTCAACACCAGTCGTGGTGCCACTGACTGCAACAGGACTACCTGCTTCCACGGCATTGATGATGTCATCAACCGCAATGGCATTGATGGTGACAGTCGGAGCAGTGGTATCAACAGTGATGTTGCGAGTAGCGGGGGTAGCGGGATTCCCGGCTAGGTCACTGACAGTGGCTACGACTTCTTCAGTCGCTTCAAAGTTGGCAATGTCTGCGACAGGGATATTGAATGTCCAAGCATTACCAGTAACGGTGGCGGTGTAGGTATTGCCATCAATGGTGACAGT
>NZ_JACJTH010000034.1:0-81665 GCF_014698595.1 Synechocystis sp. FACHB-908
CTTTTTTTGCCGAAATATTCTCCTGATTTAAATGATATTGAGCATGACTTTAGTGCCTTGAAACGAGCTAGAATGTACGCTCCTATTGACACGTCTCTTGATGAAATTATCCGTTCTTACTGTGGCGTTTAGCGTCTCAGCTTTATTTGAAACTACTATAAATCTAAATTTTGCCTAAAATAGTTAAAATCAATCATTTTTATCAAGATTTTGACAACGGATTCAGACAATACAAAATATTTGCAGATAAGCTCAGCAAATCTTATTAACCTCTCCTAATTTTACAGAGAAGTTAAGATAAAATTTGCTCCCCATTGTCCATGAAGTAGTCAATTTAGGGAGCAGAATAAGACTAGGCAAATAACACATTAAAGCTGGCCAAAACCTTTTTTCTTCTTTTTCTTTTTCGGCTTACCGCCACCACCTCTGTAACCTCGAAAACCTGGGCCTGGTTGACCGCCAAACATACCTCCCCCCATGCCTGGCATTGCTCCCATCCCTGGCATACCTCCAGGCATTCCTCCCATGCCCATTTGCTGCATCATGGTCCGCATCTTGGTGAAATTGGTGATTAGCTTAGACACATCGGTTTCACTATGACCCGATCCTTGGGCTATGCGACGACGCCGACTGGGGGATTTAGCTAATAAATCGGGATTCTTCCTTTCCTCCGTGGTCATGGAACTAATCATGGCTTCGGTGCGCTTGAGTTCCTTTTCCCCTTTTTCGATGTCGCCACTGCTGAGCTTATTCATGCCGGGAATCATTTTCAGCAGACCCCCTAGGGAACCCATATTCTTCATAAAGCGCATTTGCTTAATGAAGTCATCAAAATCGAAGGTGGCTTCGAGAATCTTGTTCTGTAACTTCTCCACGTCCCCGACATCGATCGCCTCTTGGGCTTTTTCCACCAGGGTCAGCACATCCCCCATGTTTAAAATCCGACTGGCTAGGCGATCGGGATAGAAAGGTTGCAGGGCCTCCACTTTTTCCCCCACCCCGACAAATTTGATCGGCTGGCCGGAAATTTGCCGCACCGATAGGGCTGCACCGCCCCTAGTATCCCCATCTAACTTGGTAAGAATTGCTCCGGTAATACCAATTTGCTCGTGGAAAGTATGGGTTAAATTGGCCGCCTCTTGCCCCGTCATGGCATCTACTACCAGTAGAGTATCGTCAGGTTTAACAACCTGTTTAATTTCGGCCAACTCCGCCATCATTTGGGGATCAATCTGCAAACGACCGGCGGTATCGATTAAGACCGTATCGACTCCCAATTCCTTGGCTTTTTCCACCCCTTGGCGGGCAATTTCCACCGGGTTGGCATCACTGCCCAGGTCAAATACAGGCACATCAATCTGTTGCCCCAGAGTTTTTAGTTGGTCAATGGCGGCGGGGCGATAAACGTCCGTGGCCACCATCAGGGCACTGCGTTTTTGTTTGCGGAGATAGAGGGCTAATTTGGCCGTGGCGGTGGTTTTCCCGGTCCCCTGCAAGCCGGCCATAAGAATGACGGTGGGAGCTTGCTCTGCTTGAGCTAGGGGCACGTTGCTTTCCCCCATCAGGTTTACCAGTTCGTCGTAAACAATTTTGATGAACTGTTGCCCTGGGTTAACCCCACTGATCACATCCGCACCGAGGGCTTTTTGCTCTACGTCTTTGATGAAACCCTTGACCACCTGGAGATTCACGTCCGCCGCCAACAGGGCTCTCCTGACTTCCTGAAGCGCCTCTTTAATATTGCTTTCACTAATTTTGTCCTGACCCCGGAGCTTCTTCCAGGCATCTTCAAGGCGATCGGCTAAGGCATCAAACATAGACTTTTAACGGCGGGACGGAACTTTAACTATTTGTAACCAATTCAACTGTAGCAAAGGGTTGCCCTGGCCAGAGAATCTGATCGGTCCCATCCCCTAACCATGGGCGGACCCAGGCCTCTCCTCCCCAATGGCGATCGCCGTGTAATTTGGTTTAGATACCCACCTCAACAATCCAGTAATGACCTTGCTGATCACTCGAAGGAGAGAAACCAATAATGGACAACAAAACTCTGGTTGAAAAAAGGGTAAATTACACCCTTAGTTTAAATGGTCGGTTAATTATTATTGAAAACGTCCCAGCACGGGTTAATGAAGAAACTGGAGAGCAGTTTTTTTCGCCAGCAACGGTAGAGTGTTTACAACAGACTGTTCTAGACAATCAGGAGCCGGATCATTTTATTCAAATTCCGGTTTATAGTTATTCAGAAAATCAAATCATTCCTAATAATTACGAAAATGGATAATTCAGAGCAATGGTACACAAGAGAAGAAAGAGAATTATTGCATAAAGCTCGCTATTTCTCAGGTTCCCATAATTATTTTTTTGAGTTAAAGGTAGCCAAAAATGGCTCAAAATATATTGTTATCGATCAACGCAAGAAGGTTGGAGACAAGTTTGTGGGATCAAAAATAAGAATTTTTGAAGATGAGATGTTGGAGTTTGAGCGTGTATTACATCAACTTATAAGTATCGCTTCTGGACAAATGCATGTTTCTGCTGATAACTTGTCTCAATCAAGCTCTATAGAAGTAGAATCCAAAGACCTTTCGTGGGAAAATAATTCAGATATCTGCCCTAACTTTTTTCCGATATTAGCTACTACTAATAACTGGCAAGAGTTTGAAAAATATACCTTTTTATTATTAAAGTCACTAGGAATTGTAACTATCAAAAGTTTCCTTGGAGAAAAACAAGCTGGTAAGGCGGATGGATTTTTTCGGACTACTAATCTTTCAGTCATTTATGACTGTACCTTGGCAAAGGGAGACATTGAAACTCTTAAAAGTCAACAAATCATTAATTACTGTAGTCAATTGAAGCAAGGCAGAATAGAGTTTTCAGATAGAATAGTTGAAGAATTTCATGAAGATCATAAGCAAGTTTGGATAATTAGTCGTCAACACTCTCGAAAAATTCAAGCAATTAATTCTATAGAAGTTAAATTGATTTCCATCCAAGATTTAATGAATCTATATGCAACTAGATTGACATCTAACTCCTCATATGAGTCTTTAGATTTGCAACTAAGAAATATTTAGCATTTAAGAGTAATTGCTTGCATACTAGGCTGAGTTTAACACTTCTGTTTCTGGATCTAAGGTTAACTGTATATTTTTTTCAGAGTCATCAATAATTTGAACTTGTAAATCTTGGTAAAACTCTTCCTGAGCCAAAGATACTTTCGACTGGGAACTTAATAATAGTAATGCCCAAAATACGCCAACTTTATCTTTTTTATCCGGCAATTTATCTGGATCTAAATGATGATGCCAACAGTGGAGTAATGTATCCAAATCTACCCAGGAACGATGGGGTAAATCAGGCAAAATTTCCGGCAGACGGGTTTGTAAAAATTGTTCCAATTGGCTGGCTAACTCAGTTAAATTTTCCTGGTGGGCTAATTCGGTAATGATTTGTAGTGCTTCCCGCCGGGATTGGGGACGGGCCCGTTTCACCCGCTTGGGTTTTTGTTCGCTTTTTTCGATTTCAACGGCGATCGCCTCGATCTGATCAATTAATTCCGCCAGGGTAACCCGACGACGTTGTAGGGGCGGGACAGCAGTGCGGCGACGCAGACGATTTTCTAAATCCCTTGGTAACCGGGCAATTAGACCATCGGGCCATTCTTCTAGCTCAGCTTCAGGTAAAACTTCTTCTGGTTCCTGCTCCAAATTGTGGAGACTGTCAGCTTTGTAGCGCACCAACATGGAGGCCCAAAGAAAAGCCTGGCCAGAACGGGGTAAATTTTGCTGTTGAAAATTCAGGTCGAGGCTGTTGAGAATGCCCAGATCCTGCAAAAAGCGATCAATTACATCGATCACCGACACGTCCCAGGGGTTAATCTCCCCTTGGTGGGCCATTTCGATCAGGGTATCAATGGCATGACTCGCCGCAGATGGTGTCATAATTCCTTATGTTAACTGCCCGCTGTGAAGATCACCAGTTGGAGGACGCAGGCTTTATGGATGGGGTTTCCCTCGCGGATTTACGCTTGAACTATACCCAGGGGGGTTTAATCGAGGCTGAGGTGGCAGACCATCCCTTTGCCCAATTTCACATATGGCTCCAACAGGCGATCGCCGCTGAGTTGCCAGAACCCAATGCTATGACTTTAAGCACTCTGTCCGAGGAAGGCCATCCGGTGGGGCGTATGGTGCTGCTCAAGGGTTTGGATGAGCGGGGCTTCGTTTTTTACACTAACTATGACAGTGCCAAGGGGCAACAGTTAACGGCCCATCCTTGGGCAGGATTAGTGTTTTGGTGGGCGGCCCTAGAAAGACAGGTACGGGTGGATGGTCAAGTGGAAAAAATTGATCCGGCAGAATCCGATGCCTATTTTCAGTCCCGTCCCCGGGGTTCTCAATTGGGGGCCTGGGCTTCTCCCCAAAGTCGGATTGTTGGCGATCGCCAGGAGTTAGAAGACAATCTAGCCCGTTGGGAAAAACAATACGAAAACCAATCCATTCCCCGCCCCCCCCACTGGGGAGGATTTCGAGTGATTCCCCATCGCATCGAATTTTGGCAAGGCCGCCCTAGTCGTCTCCATGACCGTTTGCAATTTAATTTGCTTGATGGTCAATGGCACAGACAGAGGTTGGCGCCGTAGAAGTTAAACTAGCCCCCATTCCATTGCAGTCTTAAAGTTTTGACGTTTTAGTCCATAAAGTTGATCAGAGTTGCGTATTTATAAACATTTGAACTTTTTATCGTCCTTTCTCTACACAAATTTGAATCAAGTATTCTCCTTAGTGTGTTTTCTGTCTTAGTCAAAATTGGTCTTACTGCCGAATTTTCATCTTCCAACGGCAGCCTTCTTTGAAGATTTAGGATAGAATCATAGGATTGTTTTGCCGTCATAGCCCCTAAGATAAATACGTGCGTCTAGAAATTTCATCGCCTCAAACAAAGCTTCCTTACCCCAAAACTGAAGAATTACCATTTACCCTCCAAGAGCTCAGAAACGCTATTCCAGCGGATTGTTTTGAGCCATCGGTAGTCCGGTCCTTGGGCTACTTTTTTTTGGATGTTGGTTTAATTGCCGGGTTTTATGCTCTAGCGGCCTACCTTGATTCCTGGTTCTTCTATCCGATTTTTTGGTTAATTCAGGGAACCCTATTCTGGTCCCTGTTTGTGGTGGGCCATGATTGTGGCCATGGCTCCTTTTCCAAATCCAAAACCCTTAATAATTGGATTGGTCATCTCAGCCACACGCCAATTTTGGTGCCTTACCATGGCTGGCGTATTAGTCATCGTACTCACCATGCCAACACGGGCAATATCGACACCGACGAAAGTTGGTATCCAGTGTCGGAGCAAAAATATAACCAAATGGCCTGGTATGAAAAACTTCTACGTTTTTACTTGCCTCTGATCGCCTACCCCATTTATCTATTTCGGCGATCGCCAAACCGGCAAGGCTCCCATTTCATGCCCGGCAGTCCCCTATTCCGTCCCGGAGAAAAAGCAGCTGTTCTCACCAGCACCTTTGCCCTTGCAGCCTTTGTCGGCTTCCTTGGCTTTTTAACTTGGCAATTTGGCTGGCTATTTTTGCTGAAATTTTATGTTGCCCCCTACCTCGTGTTTGTGGTGTGGTTAGATTTGGTCACATTTTTACATCACACTGAAGACAATATCCCTTGGTATCGTGGTGATGACTGGTATTTTCTCAAAGGTGCCCTCTCCACCATTGATCGGGATTACGGCTTCATTAACCCCATTCACCATGACATTGGCACCCACGTCGCCCACCATATTTTCTCGAATATGCCCCACTACAAGTTACGCCGGGCGACTGAAGCCATCAAGCCCATTTTAGGGGAATATTATCGATATTCTGACGAGCCAATTTGGCAAGCTTTTTTTAAGTCCTACTGGGCTTGCCATTTTGTTCCTAATCAAGGTTCAGGGGTCTATTACCAATCCCCATCCAATGGTGGATATCAAAAGAAACCTTAATTGATCCTAATTGAATCAAACCAACATCGGGAGGGAAGGCAATATTAGATGGTATTACTCCCTTCCGATCGCCTTATGAGAAGTATGGAAGAAGTTAAACAATCACACTCCAAAAGATCAGCATTAAACCAACAACGGTGCTGTGGTGAGGCAGAAGATTGAAAAAGGATTGTTTACCTAACTGTTGACTGAGAAAAATCGACCAAAGTACCCCGGCCAAAAGCAGCATACCTTGCAAAAAGGCGATCGCCGCTGGATCCGCCACCAACATCGGTAAATCAAAGGGTAAAGACCAGTGGAAAGTTTTTGGCACTAGGGTCAACACCTGCCCCGCTTCCCCCAAACCCAAGTTGAGATAATGGGCTAAGTTGGCCGCTAAAGTGAGAGGCAATAGACCGTAGGCTAGGTTAATGAAGGGAATTTTTTGCCCAACTTTAGGAGCGGGAATCAAAAAGTAGGCGATTAGTGGCAATAAAGCTGGTAAAAATAGTAAACCGAGGGACAGAAAACCATGGTCAATAAATGTACCCACTGGCGATAAATGCCATACCTGGATAAATTCTGGTAATCTCCTCAATAAAACGCTATTCAGGAGTAACAACAATAAGGCTACTTCGTAAGGGCGCACGGTATGGGTAGTAACAATGGCGATCGCCGGGGGACGCAGATTAAATTCCACCGAACGATGGGGACAGGCTTTTAAACAGGTCATACATAGTACACAATCCCGATTGTCGGTTAGTTGGGCCGGATGGGTACCCAGGGGACAGCCTTCAGTGGCTTGACCTTCCCCCTTAGCGGGGCCTCCCTTGTAGCACTGGTAAGTAGTACATTCTGCCGAACAAGTTCCCTGTTGGGCCCGCAATTCTGTGATAGCTAATTTAGCAAACATGCCGTTCATGCCGCCAATGGGACAGAGGTAACGACACCAAAATCTTTGCTCAAAAATCACGGAGCAAACCATAGCTCCCCCGGTAATTAACAGTAATAACCAAGCAGAAAGATAAGCAGTATTTTCCAAATTCCACAGTTCTTCCCAGAGTAAAATTAGGGCAAAAAGGGCAAAGAGAAACCAACCACCCCAATTTTCCGCTGCCTGCCTCGGCCATTTTTTCAGTTTCCTCGGCCAGAGCCAGAGAGATAATTTTTGGGTAATTTCTCCGTAAATCATAAAGGGACAAACCGCACACCAAAGTCTACCAACAAAAATAAATCCCAATAGCACTAGGGGCCACCACCATGCCCAAAATAAATTCAATGCAAAATTTTGGTCCCTAGTTTGGGGCCCTAGAAAAAGAATAGCCACAATGACTGGGAAAGCGAACACAGTGAAGCCATAATTGAGGCGATCGGGCCACCAGGCACTGCGTAAAAATTGCCGTAATTGCGGGTAACGGTTGAGTAAATTCAGACGAAATAATTGTTTCTTACCTTGGGAAGGCCAAATAATTTCCTCGGTAATTACTTTTTCGCCCTGTAATTGGGTTACCGCCCGTTCCACTAGATTGTTTAATTCCCGAATATTATTAGGAAAATCGTAGGCTTGTAAGCGACGCAGGGCCTCCGGTGCTAGGTTAGGAACTTCGATGCCCTTGGAGCGACAAATTAAACTTAAATAATAGTCAACGTAATCCTCAATATCCGCTTTTCTTACCCGCAAAGGGGGAATTTTAATGGTGTTAGTAAATAGGGAAGTAAGCTTGGGAATGATGTTTTCAGCAATGGCAATTACCTTGGCTTGACTATGGCGAAAAGTTGGTTCTGCTCCCCCTGCTGTGGCCACCGGTTGGTAAATACCTTCACAAATTAAGTTGGCGATCGCCGGTAAAAGTTGGGGTTTCAATTCCTGAATATTGTTCAACAGTAAGGTTCCTTGACCCAAGGCATCTAAAATTCCGGGTTTACCTTGATTGGTGCCAAAGAGTTCTTGACCACTGGCGGATAGCAGAGCACAGTTGACCTTCACCATCACCGACCGTTGGGCTTGGGCTGAGCCAAAATGAATCAGGGCGGCGGTGTTATCCTTTTCCAGTCCCGGCTCTCCGAACAATAATACTGGCTTTTGATCTGTTGATACTGCTTTAATTTGCTCCCGGAGCTTTTGGGCATAGCGACTTTTACCCATAATGGCTCGCTTAGCGGCAGGGACGAGGTAGGGGCGTAAAATCTTCTGTTTTTCCTGTTCAAAAAATAATTGGGCATTCAGTTCCCTGAGTTCCTGCACCAATTGTTGGGAAAAAGCCTGAGTTATCTGGGGATAATCTTGCAGCAATTGCCGCATTTTTTGCCCTGGTAAATACCACAATTGGCAGTCAGTAAGGGCGACTAAATCCTGTTCTAGGGGACTATCAATTATGAATGCCTCTAGATTAATAATTGCCCCTGGCAATAAACAAAATTTCCGGGCATCAGATTCCAACTGTCCTTGACCAAGAATGTACAAGTCCGTTCCCTTGTCCCTATCTTTGGGCAGACTTTCACCCTTAGCCAGGGAAAATTCAATTAATTGGCTGGCGATCGCCTCCAGAATCTCCGGGGCAAGTTGGCCTAATTCCGTCCGTTGTCGGAGCCAGGAAAGCAAATAGGAAAGGCGATCGGTCATGGCAAAACCCCTGAGGAAAAACCTATGATCATACTAATCGATGCTGTAACATCTATCCTGAATTAAGTTCTGGGATATTTTTAATCTAAGTTATGAAATTGCCCTACGGAAACCAAGCTGATGTGAAGCAAATAACTGATAAACTACAGACCTATTCCCTTAACCTAAACCATCCTAATGGCAAACATAAAGCTAGACTTTTTCGAGCTAAATTGGGTATAACAATAGATAACCAAGACTTTCTTATTACTAGGCTCAGAAAAGTAGCCGCTCATTATCAAAATTTTGAATTGACAGATTCTGACCAGTACGGAGAACGTTATGTGGCTGTTTTTCCCATGACCACTACCACTGGAACAGCGAAAGTACTTAGTGCTTGGATAATCCGCCCCGGGGAGACCTATCCTCGACTAACCAATGTTTATCCCATTCGCAATTAGCATCAAGGAAATTACACTTATGGACAACCTTCAACTACATAGTCTTGTGGCGTTAAAAGAAGATATTACTGCCAAGCTTTTTCTGACAAGCCAGCCAATTCTATTGCGTCAGGGACAAGTTGGGACAATTATTGAGATCCTGGGGGGAGGGGAAGCTTTTGAAGTCGAGTTTGCCGACGGAGATGGTCAGGCTTATGCCATGTTGGCGGTTCCCAGAGAAAAATTAATGGCTTTACACGATCAACCAATCTTGCTAGCAAGTTAGGCAGTACTCAATTGGAGGTTAGGTTTAGTTATTGGCTGGTATCTCCGGTAAAATGGGCGGGGATTTAAGCGCACTTTGTAGGGAGTTTGGCCAATGTCGAAGTTTGTTTTTGTGACTGGGGGAGTGGTCTCCAGCATTGGTAAAGGCATTGTGGCCGCTAGTCTGGGACGGTTACTAAAATCCCGCCATTATTCCGTTTCCATTCTTAAGCTTGATCCTTACATCAACGTGGACCCCGGCACCATGAGTCCCTTTCAGCATGGGGAGGTGTTTGTCACTGAAGACGGAGCCGAAACAGATTTAGATCTGGGACACTACGAGCGTTTTACCGATACTTCCATGTCTCGCCTCAACAGCGTTACCACCGGGTCCATTTACCAAGCAGTGATTAATAAGGAACGACGAGGAGCCTACATGGGGGGCACTGTACAGGTTATTCCCCACATTACCAACGAGATTAAGGAAAGAATTCTCCGGGTGGCCCAGAACACGAACCCCGATGTGGTAATCACAGAAATTGGCGGCACCGTGGGAGATATCGAATCCCTGCCCTTTTTGGAAGCGATTCGCCAATTCCGCAAAGAGGTGGGTCGCCATAACGTTATCTACATGCACGTTACCCTCATTCCCTGGATTCCCGCCGCCAAGGAAATGAAAACCAAGCCCACCCAACACTCGGTTAAGGAGTTACGTTCCATCGGTATTCAGCCGGATATTTTGGTCTGTCGTTGCGATCGCCCGTTGCATCCAGGTATGAAGGAAAAGTTATCGGAATTCTGCGACGTGCCGGTGGAATCGGTGATCACCTGTCAGGATGCCAGCAGTATTTATGAAGTGCCGTTAATTTTGGAAAAGGAAGGGTTGGCCCACCAGACCCTAGAACTGCTGAGAATGGAAAATCGATCGCCAGATTTGTCCCAGTGGCAATCCCTGGTGGAAAAAATGCAGTCCCCCCACCATGACATCACCGTGGCCCTGGTGGGTAAATATGTCCAACTCAGCGATGCCTATCTTTCCGTGGTGGAAGCTCTGGGCCATGCGGCGATCGCCAGTGACAGCAAACTCCACCTGCGTTGGATCAGTGCCGAGGAGATTGAAGCCCAAGGGGCAGCCACCTTTCTGAAAGATGTGGACGGCGTGTTAGTGCCCGGCGGTTTTGGCATTCGGGGGGTGGACGGCAAAGTCCAGGCGATCGAATATGCCAGGGAAAATCAACTGCCCTTTTTGGGCCTATGTTTGGGTATGCAGTGCTCCGTCATCGAATGGGCTAGAAATGTGGCCAAATTACCGGAAGCCAACAGCGCGGAATTTGAAACGGAAACCCCCAACCCAGTCATTAACCTTTTGCCAGAACAACAGGATGTGGTGGATCTGGGGGGAACCATGCGGTTAGGACTATATCCCTGTCGCATTGCCCCAGATACCCTGGCCTTTTCCCTGTATCAAAAGGAAGTGGTGTACGAACGGCACCGCCACCGCTATGAGTTTAATAACTCCTACCGCACCCAATTCACCGATACTGGTTTTGTGGTCAGTGGCACATCCCCCGACGGCCGCCTAGTGGAAATCGTTGAATATCCCCACCATCCCTTTTTCATTGCCTGCCAATTTCACCCGGAATTCCATTCCCGTCCCAACCAAGCTCATCCCCTTTTTAGCGGCTTTATTAATGCGGTCTTAAAACGTCGCAATGCCCCTGCTAAGATAGCGGTTAACTGCCACACCGTTACCGAAGATCATGAGCCAAGTTAAACAAATCCAGGGTAAGGCCTTGCCCCTAGTGGGGGATGACATCGACACTGACCGCATCATTCCCGCTCGCTTTTTGCGTTGTGTCACCTTTGACGGTCTGGGGGAACATGTTTTTGCCGACGATCGCCAGCAACAGGGGGGCAACCATCCTTTTGATCTGTCCCAATACCAAGACGCCACAGTGTTGGTGGTCAACCGCAACTTTGGTTGTGGCTCCAGCCGGGAACACGCTCCCCAAGCCATTATTAAATGGGGTATCAAGGCCATCATTGGGGAAAGTTTTGCTGAAATCTTTTTGGGTAACTGCTTGGCCAACGGTGTGCCCTGTGTCACTGCCCCCCATGGTCAGATTGCCGATTTACAACAAGCCATTACCGCCGATCCTAATTTGGCAGTGAATTTAGACCTAACCACCGCTGCCGTTACCTACGGCGATCGGAGTTTTCCCGTAATTCTCTCCGACGGGGCCCAGCAAATGTTGCTGGATGGCCAATGGGACACCTGTGGTCAACTGGTGCAAAATCAGGGGAAAATTGCCGCCACCGCTGAAAAATTGCCCTATCTCCATTGGCAAACTTCCGCCGCCTAGAACCTATTGCTTTTTTCCGTTGGGTGTGTTGGTAAGTCAGCTTTTTTGGGCACAATGCCCACAGAGTTGGTTTATGTCTGGTCGTCAGAACACACCGCTTTGCTCTCCCCTCCCACCACCGTCAGGACACAATGGAAACTGAGCAACTTCTTTGGCAATATGGCCAGGGCACTAGGGATTTCAGCCGCATTGAACTACATCATGCCGATTTAATCCAGTCCGATCTAGTGGGCATTATCCTCAACCGGGCCCTGCTCGCATATGGCAACTTCAGCGGCAGTAATTTATCTGAAGCCCAGCTACGGCGTACTAACCTAAGCCATGCCCGTTTGATGGGAGTGAAATTTGTCGGGTCAGACCTGACTGGCATAGATTTAAGCTATTCAGATCTCAGTTGGGCGGACCTAACCGATTGTGACCTCAGTGGAGCCAATTTGGCCTATGCCAAGCTCAAGCAAGCCCGGTTAATACGGACAAATTTAGAAGGGGCTAACTTGGCGGAAACCGATTGCCAGGGAGCAATCCTAGAAGCAGTTAATTTCAGTCGAGCGGATTTGAGTGGGGCCGATCTCACACGAGTTGATCTGGCAGAGGCTAATTTCAGTCGGGCAGATTTGAGTGGGGCCGATTTTCGCAAAGCCAACTTTGACCATGCCAATTTGTATAAGGTGAATCTAAGTCAAGCCCAATTACGTCATGGCACAGTGGAGGAGGCTTTTCTGCAGGGAGCAGACCTCAGTCAAGCTAATTTGAAAGGAGCGAATTTAGGCAGGGCATTGATGAAGGAAGTTAACCTCAGTTTGATTAATCTATCGGAAATTCATCTTAAAGCTCTCCCCAACAAGGAGCAGATTAACTGTGCCGGTTGCGCCCTGCGGGGCACTATTTTCCAGGGAGCTAATTTCCAGAATGCTAATTTTGAGTATGCTTTGATGGAAAAAGCTTTATTGGCCGGGGCCATACTCCGGGGCGCCAATTTAATCGATGCCTGTTTACGGGGGGCAGACCTACGTAATGTCAATTTTCAAAATAGTCACATTAGCGGCATAAACTTGGCAAAAACAATTATGCCCGATGGGAGTGTACATCCCTGATGAGAATGCTATCGGTGTTTGGGGCGATCGGAGGGGTGATGGTATTGGCCAGTGGTGCTCTGATGGCGATCGGCAATCCGGGCAAGCCTGACTATGAAGACTACGCAGTGGAAACCCTCAGTACCTATCTAAAAACCGAGATTTGTCCCAAAGCGCCTGCGGATTTTGGCGGCTTCGTGCAGAGTTATTGCAAAACCTTGGTGGATGCAGGACAACCACAAATTAAACAAATCATCGCCCAAACTACTAATCAGCAAAATTTTTTGTTGTTTAGTATTTACCAAACCACATTATCTCTGCCGGATCCTTTTCCTACCTATGAGTTTCAAACCATTGGGGTAATGAAGCAGTTTTATACTTATCAGGCAATGGAAATTTGATCTTCTTTTTAATTAATCTAAAGGTGTTCTTGTAACGTTGCCAAAGCCTTTGAGTATACTTAAATAAGTTCCACAAATATTTTTTTAGCCTGACTATAAACTTAATCATTTATTCTACTTTTGTGGCTATTAATAATGACTCAGTTAATTAAATCTTTACCGGGTTGGCTGAAGCTAATGTTGATTTTTCCCATCTTTTTTCTGAATGGGGTTTTGCTGAGTTTGATTATTAATCGCTTTCGGGAACTCTTTGACTACATCATCATTGCCACCCTAGTGACTTTCCTGCTCAAATTAACCATCAATTTTTTGGTCAGTAAAGGGATTGGTAAAAGGCTGGCAATTTTTGCTGTCATCACCATCAGCTTTGCCCTCATCGCCTTGGGAGGCATCACCCTTATTCCCTTAATGGGTAATCAATTGGGCAATCTTTCCCAAGATATTCCCCGTTGGCTCAGCGGCAGTCAAGAGCATTTAGCCAACCTGAAAAACTCTACTTTGTTTTTAACTTTGGATAATGCGGGGGTCAATGTCGATGATTTATTTCAGAAAGCTTACCTAACTTTAAGCAAGGAATTAGACCGCATCGGACAAATCAGTTTAAAAGTATTAACGGAAACCATCGGTGGGGTGGTAGATACCCTGGTCATTCTGGTTTTGACTATTTTCTTGCTGGTGGGAGGAGATACTTTTTGGCAGGGAATTCTAAGTTGGTTACCCTCACCCTGGGAGAAAAAAATCCCCCAATATGCCGGTGAAATTTTTCGAGATTATTTCATTAGCCGTTTAATTCTTGCCGCTGGTTCCAGTATGGCTAGGTTAGTGGTTTTTATGGCCTTGGGCATTCCCTACAGCATTCTTTTTGCCTTCAGTTTGGGGTTAGCTAGTTTAATTCCTTTTGCTGGAGCTGTAGTTACCCTGATTGGAACCTTAGTTTTGTTATTAAAAGGCTGGGTTGTAGCGGTGAAATTTTTTGTCAGCGCCATTGTCATTGACCAAATTACCGACAACGGTGTTGCGCCTAAATTAATGGGGGACAAAATTGGTTTAAATCCGGTCTGGATTTTAATTTCAATTTTTATTGGGGCGGAAATAGCTGGCTTACTGGGCGTGTTGCTAGCCGTACCGATCGCCAGTGTGATCAAGAAAGTGATTGATGATATGCGGGCTGGAAAAACTGAGAACGAAGAAATCGATACCGAGGAACAGGTAGAAGTACTGCCGGAATCCCTGGCTTAGGGCGTTGGGGTAACTATGTAGAATGACGGAAAAAATCGGGAGCAATCAGCTCAAACCCGTTCTGGGGGGAGGGATAAACCTGAGAAGCAGAGGAGAAGCACCACCACGCCGTTTTACCTCAGTTTATGACCTGGTGTAACCAGGGGGGAGTCATCAATTCTCGTTTTCGTTTCCGGGTACGAGCCCGGTCTACTACCACGCAGAATGCACAGAGACACCCTTATTTTTCAAGCATAGATCAAAAAACGTTGTTGGCAGTCACCAACGCGGTAGTTACTTCCCTGCCATTATAACCCCATCCTTCGGCGATCGGGCAATGGGGCTAGCCTCCGAACAGAGACGTTAATCGAGTTGAAATTCTTCCAGATAACGCACTAAGGGGAATCAAACTCAACCTAATTTAGTTTCACTAATTACCCTTTTACCCTTGACGGTGGTTGAATTTCCATAGGGCACTGGAAACCCAGTTGGTGAGAATGTGGGCCACAATAGGCACCATTAAATTGCCGCTGGCGATCGCCCCATAGCCCAACACTAACCCCACCACCGTTGCCCACACCACGTAGGGCCATTGCTCCGTACTACTGAGGTGCAAAACGCCAAATACTAGGCTGGAAACCACCACCGCCAAAACACCTCCCCCCAAGGCGGAAAGCATCACTCCCCGAAACAGTAATTCTTCACTTAAACCGGGCAATAGTCCTAACCAGAGCAAATCTGCCCATACCAGGGGTTTAATCACAAAGGCAAGGTAGGCATCGGCACTGACCCGATAGGCAGGCCAAATCCGATAAATTAACCCACTGGTCAGAATGATTGCAGTTGCTAAACCCAATCCCAATAAAGCGTCTGGAACATTAAAACTGATTTTTAACAGGGTGACATCCCCCCACCATTGCCAAAGCTTAGCAATGATCAGCAGTAGCACCGCTGTGAATCCCATCACCCCCAAAATTTGGGTACGGCTTAGGGGCTCCATTTCGGAAGGACTATTGGATGAAGACACAGATATTCAGGGTAGGCGGTGAAGAAGGGGAAAATCCGGTTGGAAACAATCAAGGTTAATGCCTGCACGGTCTGCACAGAGCACTCCGATCGCCTCTAAATAAGAGTTTACCCTAACCACAGAAATGCCTAGGTCTTCGCCATAGACTTCTAGCTGGGTAGAGTTATTTTCCACTGCAATGATGCGGGCAGAAGATTGGCTAAAACTCATCAAAGCGGAACCACCGCAGGCGCTGGCGGGCACAACCACAGCATTCACATCCCGACTCCAGAGGGTTTGGCCCTGGGCATTGGGAAATCTTTGGTAATGGGGAGCCCGACTCAGTCCCATCAATACACAGGGTAAAAAAGTGTAGCCCAATTCCTCCGCCGCTGACCGGGGGGAAATGTCTGGGTCTAAAGGCAAAGGACTCAACGCTGGGGCATGGGCACAGGGCACTTGAAATTGCCGCACAATTAAATGGGAAATGACCGCTTCCGCTCCGGCCAAGGGATCCACCCCATGGCCATGGCGATAATCAGCCAGCACTTGAGTGCCCACATCATCGGGAAAGCGAGCAATGACGGCGATCGCCTGGGCTTGGGTCTGGGTCAATAACTTATCCGCCGCCCGCAATAAACTTTCTGGGTTAGCAATGGTGCCCCAACTAGTGCCAGAGTCCGACAGGCGCAATTCCACCCCCAAGGGTTCATCAGTAACAACGTAATCCGTCAGGGTTAAACCCAGGGTAGCCCGAGCCCCGTCCGCCACCTGTAAATGTCGCCAGCGCAAATCCTCTTCAATGCCTTGATCCAAAATTAGGCCAATGGCGTTGTTACCCACAGGAGTTAAACCCCAATCTCCCTGGGCAAAGCGATCCAGGGCGTAACCTTCCACATAAAGGGCGTTGGGTATGGGGTAATAAAGCTGGGCCCCGTTTAACACATTGGGATGGGTAATGAGGCGATCACACACCTGGGAAATGGCCCTGGCGATCGGTAGAGCATCCCCAGCGTAACCACCAAGGGCCGCCCCCACCCCAGTGGGAATAATTAAAGTGACGTTATAACTCAAAGTGACCGTAAAAGACTGGAACTAGTAAAACTTAGAACGTGTTTGGAAAGTTTTATCCCGCCCCCTAACTCGACCCACTAAAACTCCGGCAATACTGGGGAACTTTCACTCAATTTCTTCCCAAATTTGGGGGGCCAGGGGGGCTTTTAAAACAGGCTCTTAACCTTTTTTTCTAGACTTCCTGCACCGCCGTCACCGTCACCACCGCTTCCACCTGGGCTTTTTGTTGCTCTTTATCCACCGCTGTCACCGCCCACCGCAGGGGATCGCCCCGTTTAGCCAATTCCTGTTCAATTTCCTGTTGCAGTTGCAGGGGATTTTCCTGGAGGTCAATTTCAGCAGTGATGAAATGGGTCGTCATAGGTTTTGGCAAATATGGGCGGGTAAGGCAACTCTGACTGATTCTAGCAAAACCCCAGAAATTTTCCGCTAAAATTTGAGACTATCAGCAAGTTTTACCTCGGCAAACAAGAGCTTGAAAAAGGTTTTAACCGGCACTACTGCCCTGCTCATTTGGAGTTTACTGGTGGGGGCAGTGTTATGGGGGGAAAGTATTTGGTTTTCCCATCCTCCCCTACGCCCTGGTGATCGAGCTTCCCTTAACCAATATTTAATCGATCGCCTTAACCAAGGGGAAGGCAAGGAGTTGGGCAGTGCGGCCCTAGCCCTAATCCACAATGGCAAAGTGGACACCATACATACGGTGGGAGTGGAGAATGTTGATTCCGGTTCCCCCGTTGACCCAGAAAATACCCTCTACCAAATGGCTTCTGTGAGTAAACTGGTTACGGCCTGGGGGGTAATGAAATTGGTGGAAATGGGACAGATTAATTTAGACGATCCAGTTTTATCCCATCTTCGCCGTTGGCAATTTCCTGCTGATAGTCCTTACCGAGGAGAGGTAACCATTGCCCAACTGTTGAGCCATACCGGGGGACAGAACGATCATTTAGGCTATGGAGGATTTTTGCCGGGGCAACCGTTGCAAACCCTGGAACAGTCTTTGACCCTAACAAAAGATGTGGCCTTTGGGGAACCAAGGGGGGTGGAGGCAGTTTATCCACCGGGAGAAGAGTTTAGCTACTCCGGGGGCGGTTATACCGTTTTGCAACTGTTAGTGGAGGAGGTGACGGGACAATCCTTTGCTGAATTTATGCAGGAGCAAATTCTGCACCCGTTGGGTATGACCGGGGCGAATTTTGATTGGCCAACCATTGTTGACCAGGGAAGAGCTAATAATTTGGCCACTAGTTTTACCGAAGATTTACAGCCCAGCCCTCCCCGCCATTTCACTGCCACCGGGGCCGCTTCCCTCTACGCCAGTTTGGCTGACATGGTTAAATTCGCCCAGGCCCATCTCCAACCCAACTCGGTTTTGAAAGCTGACACTTTGCAAAGGATGGCAACGGCCCAACCGGGCACCGATGGCACCTGGGGTTTAGGTATGATGCTGTACCAAACCACCACCAGTGGGGGAGCTGTGATCGGCCATGACGGGGGCAATATGCCCGCTCTGAACCACACTTTGCGAGTTAATCCAGAAACGGGCAATGGCATTGTGTTGCTGCTATCGGGGAATCGTAGTCTGGCTAGTCATCTAGGGGATGATTGGGTTTATTGGGAAACTGGCAAGCTAACGACGGCGGCCAGGGAACGATTTTGGCAATCCCGCCTTGTACCGGCATTGATAGTCATTGGAGCCGGGGCGATCGCCATTGGCCTTTTGACCTTTATTACCCCAGGCTTACTGCGGCAAATTTCAGGCCATTGAAACTCTCGGTTGAGCCCCTAGACCATGGTGAACTGCCTATCGTAGTTGGCCACAGGCACAGTCCTTTGTTCACATTTAAGGTAAATGGTTAGTATCTCCTCCGATGGCGATCGCCGTCTGACGATTAACTTACCTCCCAGGAGTTGGAAGAGATTTTTGGTCACATCCCAATTTAAACTCAGGCAACCGGTTTGGGGCTGGAACATCAACAATTCCCCCAGAGCCCTGACGGGATTGGCTTGGTGTACTGACTGGGTATGGAACTGCACTTTTAACTGGTCACCGGCAGTGGTGATCTGTAAATTGATCTCTCCGCCGCCGTTGAAATTCCGCACAAATTTTTCAATCATGCCCCCCAGCACCTGGTCTAACAAACTGGGGTTACTCCACACCTGGGGCAAAGAATGGGGAATCTGAGCTTGTAAATTGACGTTATAGCGCTGGGCCTGTTTTTGCCAGCGGGGAATGCCAGCTTGGAACACCGCTTCTAAGGATGTCACCGTCAGGGGCACCACCAATTCCGGCAGGGGGGTTGATTCCAATTCCGTGGCTCGGAAAATCAGGTCCATGCGGCTGATTTGATCGCTACACTCCCGGTCAATGGATTCAATTCGTTTGAGCACTTCCGGGGAAAGGTCTTTGCGACGCAATAACAACTTGGTTAGGGTGCGAATGCTAGTCAGGGGAGTCCGCACCTCATGGGTTAAGGCTTGGAGCAGTTCCACATCCGGGGATGGTTCCGCCGATTCCTGTTCTTGGCATGGGGGAAGATTATAGGGATTGGGCTGGTAGTCCAACATCAATTGCCCAAAGTAAGTCACCAAACGGAAATCGGGCTGGGGAAAATTAAAAGCCGCTATGGTTTTTTGCAAGAGGGACAGATCAGGACTTAGGCCATATTTGAGGCGGGCCTGGAGGCTTAACCAAGCTTGCTGCAAAATTTCTGGGTCAAAAGTCCAGTAGAACTGGGCCAAACCCTGCTCATTTTTGCCCAACAGCAATAGCAGACCAAATTGGGGGGTCATCAGCCAGCAAAATTGCTCTTCCGCCAAGGGGTCCTGGGGAAACAGGGGAATTTCCCGCATGGGGGGGACAGCACTCCATTCGGATTCCTCGCCAGCTAAACAGGGCCAGGGGGAAAACTCTTCCCAGGGGGTGGCAATGCCTTGGTAAAAATTTCGCACCAGCACCGCATCTTTCAGCACTGGGGCAGGGCCCGTCAAACAAATTCCCGGTAATTCTCCCCCAACATTGGGCAAAGTTTGTCTTAAAAATGGTTCCAAAGCGGCGATCGCCCCAAACCATTGTTGCTGTGCTCTGGGATGGGCCCACTGGGGAGCCCGCCCTCGGTCATATCCTCCCCAACCGGAAGACACAAACAAATCACTCAACTTTAGGCAAACTTCATTCACGGGAACCAGATTTTTAGGATGGGAAAGTTAACAGCGGTAACAACGGGGGACGATGTTCTGAAAGGGAATAGGAAATAGCAAACTTTTTGCCACTGCAATTTAACAGACTCAGCAGTCTTGTGTGGCCTCTCTCCCTGATGGTAAGCCCATTTTCCTTTCCCCCTTAGGCGTAAAACCGAACAAAATCCGACGGATGGACGCAAAGGCGCGAAGAAAGGATGACAAACCTATACCGCTCTCCGTCTTGACCAGGGCAAAACTACGTTAATTCCTCAATCATTTTTGTGATGCATTAACACTATGATCATTGGCGCAGGTACGATCCAATAGAAATTATGAGTTTATGCGGTTTTAAAATCTAATTACCTAATTAAGGTTTTGCACTGGTGGTGTCAACTACTCCGAGCAATTGTCCTCCTACGGTGAACATATCCAGCGGAAGAACTCCGTCACCCTGTTATTTTTAAGCAACCGATCGCCGGTCTAAACCCGTACTAAAAATGCCACCCCCACGCCATCAATGCTAGAACTGGTCATGACTTCACTCCTTTTGAAGAAGAGATCACCGAGAGTCAATTAAGATATCTTAATGTCAATATTTTTTCACTAAATATTTATTTTATCTATTGTTGGAAGGTTGCTGATTACTCCACCCTTGGCGATCGCCCCCACAGTGAAATCGGACCCAACACAGACAGAAAAAAACGCTAATAAATTTAGTATTTCTCACTGTAGAATCCTGTTTTGTATCAAGTCTAATAGAGATACTTAGTTACCGAAAAAAATAAAATCGGCACCAGCTATCAAGTTTTGGCGATCGCCATCATCGAGGCCATAGAGAATTGATTATTTTCACTAAATCGGATTAAAAGATTTATGAATTACAGAGTAAAAAGGTTGAAGTCGAGACTAAATCGCCTTGATATTGACTATGGCCGGAAAATTTTCTATTAATAAATTCTCCTAAAGTCCTGTTTCGTACAGATAAGAATGTAGTTCCGAAGATAAACTCTTGGTTTGGGCCTGACCGGCGTCCCGTTTGCGCACAATCCTTACTCTATACAGAGATCAGCTTATCGTGCAGAGTAAATTTTTCCAAGCTTTGGGAGACAAGGAGTCATAAACATTTTAATTCAAATGAATCTAAGTGGCGTTAGCATACAACCCTTATGATTGTTAGTGAATTGAGATGCCATTTTTAATTAATTGCATTGCCAATGACCAATAATCCTCCCATAAAATTAAATCAGTTATTAGGACTCCTCCCCGTCGAAGCTTATAAACGTTTAGCGCCCCATCTCAAAAAAGTTGTCTACAAGACCGGCACAGTACTATACGAGCCCAATGAGGTGATGGAATTTGCCTATTTTCCCAATACAGCTATGATTTCCGTTGTCTCAATTATGGAAGATGGCTCCACCACAGAAATTGGTTTAATTGGCAATGAAGGAATGGTGGGATTGCCCATTATTCTGGGGGGAAAACAAACCACAAGCCAGGTCATCGTCCAGGTGCAAGGGGAAGCTTGGAAACTAAGTGCCCATATACTTTTACGAGAGTTTGAGCAGTCTCCCCAACTGCAGAGAATTTTGTTGCTCTATACCCAAGCCAGACTCACCCAGGTTTCCCAGAGTGCCGCCTGTAATCGCCAACATAAAATTGAAGAACGTCTAGCCCGTTGGTTAATGTCTGTCCATGACTGTCTTCAAGTGGACGAGATACCCCTTACCCAAGAATTTGTCGCTAATATGCTCGGAGTCCGGCGATCGGGGGTAACCATTGCAGCGAACTCTCTCCAACAATCCGGCATGATCACCTATCGTCGGGGAAAAATAACTTTGTTGGACTACGATGCCCTTAAAAAAACTAGCTGTGAATGCTATCAATTAGTACAAGATGAATATATTCGTTTACTTGGTTTCCGTCAGGGTTAAGCTAAATAAGCTAAAGATAAGAGCATGATCGTACAGACAAAAAGCAATATTTTTTCTAAATTGGATGTGGGGAATAATAAATAAAAAGCAGAGGTTTCTAGCCCATAGGCACACTATTACCGGGTGAAGAATTCTGGATTAATTCTGGATTCAATATTTTCAACAACTGCCTAGAAGCCTTGCGCCGACGCCAAATCTTCAAGCATCTCGGAGAAGTAGATCTGACTATAATTGTCGATTTTCCCAGAACTTCCCGTCATTCGACTATACAACTATTGCCAGTTCAACAGGTGCAATGCAATGTCCTCCTATCTTGTCAACGAAACTCTAGCGGTAGTGGAAGAGGAGATTGATCGATTTCTGACGGACTTTCCCCCTGACCATCCCTATGTCATGGCCCTGTCGTTGTCCTGCTTCCGCCAACAACTCAAGGCGAAGATTTTAAGCACAATTCCTAACCGTCATAAAGTTAGGACAGACGAAGATTTAGAATTTACTTCTGTCCATGGCTACACCGGCCTAATTGAAGAAAAATTAGTTATTGAAGAAAGAATTCTTCGGGCAATGCCAGACATGATTGATAGCTTAATGAGTCGTGTGCATCAAGAAGATTCAGGGGAAATTATTGACCAGGATACCCAGGCAAGTTCCCTCTACCAGGATAGGGATTGGTGGGTGAGGGTGCACACTATTATTCCCTGTGTAACCTATTACTTTGGCCCTTTTACCGATGAAAAAGAAGCTAACAAAGCTTATCCTGGTTATCTCGAAGATTTGAGGGCAGAAAAGGCCATCGGTATTTTCGCTGATATTAAACAGGACTGCCCCCGAAACTTAACCGTGGTTGACTCACCAGCGGATCTGAAACAGGATCAGCGAAGATTATGGAAAATTTATAAAAAAATTTATCGACAAAAGTCAGTTCTCGAAAATTCGTACCACAATTTATTAGAATTGTTACCTGGAAATTACTTAATTATTGATTGCCATGGAAAAATTCAAGATGCGAACCAAAATGCCTGTCGTTTGCTTAAAACCGATAGAGAATCCCTAATGGGGAAACCTTTTATTTACTATGCACCGCAACAACAAATTTCGTTACTCGAAAACCATCTGGAAAATATAGTTAAAGATCAAAGTGAATGGCAGGTGCCCTATTGTTGGTCAATGCAACTCCAATCCTTGAGCAGTATTTCCATCAGTGTGGATATTCAAGCCACCCAAAAAAGAAATGACAATGGTGAAATCAATGGTTTTTATTGGCTATTAAATGACATAACGTCCCTCGCAACCATTAACGACCAACTTTATTATGATTCTCACCATGACAGCCTGACTTGTTTACCTAACCGTCGTTCCCTGGCTCTTTTTTTAGAAAACCTACACCAGAATGTCCATGGCAGAAATAATTCTGACGACCAGGCATTTGCTCTGCTGATGCTGGACTTGAATAAATTTAAGAGCATTAACGATCGATTCGGACATTTGTTTGGAGATAAAGTGCTACAACGGGTAGCAGAAATCCTATTGGAGTGTGTGCGAGACGGTGACCAGGTTGCTCGACTGAGTGGAGATGAATTTATAATTGTTTTGAAATCAACCAAGTCAGGTGATGATGCGAAAAAATGTGCAGACCGCATTCACCGATTATTTTCCCGTCCGTTAACTATGGAGGGAATTCAACTGCTTATCAGTACCAGTATTGGTATTGTGATCAGCAACTACGAACAGTTTGACTATGATCGTTTAATCGATTATGCCGACACGGCCATGTATGAAGCCAAGCGCAACGGGGAGCTATTTGTGGTTTTTGATGAGACTCAGCCTTCAGCCAATGGCAAATCCCACCTGTTACCAATAAAAAATTTATCTTTGGAAAAATAACAAGGGTAGGAGATGTATAGCTGATCAAGATAATTATGAGACATTAAGATATGCAGTAATCTTGAATAACTTTATCTATGCTAGTACCGGAAGGTGCGTACATTCTCGCTCTCTTTAATGCACTAAAGTCATGCTCTATATCATTCAAATCTGGGGAATAAGTTGGCAAAAATAACACCGTGTGTCCTGCGGATTTCACTATTTCCCTAATCTTATTTTTTCGATGAATGGGGGCGTTATCCATAATCAAGATTGATGTAGCTGTTAATGCTGGTATTAAAAAGAATTCCAGCCATCCTTCAAAACCCGTTGCATTTAAGCTTCCTGTGAATAACATCGGCACTATTAAGTCTTTTTTCGTTTTTCTTCTTCCTGCTGCAAGATTTTCTTTTTTCCCTCTTTTTCCCTGATTTTCTCCATATACTCTTTCTCCCTTTTTAGACCATCCATAAAGTGAGGATACAAATTCCTCAAAACCAGCTTCGTCTATAAATACTGGACTTTTAGTATCGTACATTAAAACTAATTGGCTCAAGATTTTCTGATATTCTGCTCGCTTTTGGGCATCTCTCTCTTGATAAAGTAACTGTTTTTCTTCTTAGTAACTTTCATTTTTTTGAATTGATAACAGAGTGAAGCAGGAGTTACACCAAATTTTTTAGCTCTTTCTTTTAAAAGCATATCAGGATTATTTTTCACATCCTCTTCCAATTCTTTTCTGTTTATCTTACGCTGGCGGGTCTCAACTTTCGTTGCCCCAAGCTCTTCTCTGCCCAACCAGCGATAAATTGTTGCTCTGCCCACCTTAAATATTTTCGAAGCCTTTGTGATTCCACCACCACTCTCGATGAAATCTATTACCTTAATACGTAAATCAAGATCGTAAGCCATGACTGATTTAGTTGTTTATGGATTCTTGTGTTATTCTTCCAATATATTACCACAAAACCCAGGTAAGACGCCTCATAATTAATTAAATTAGCTATAAATTAGTAGCTAATTTCCACAAGTCGCTCTGAAGTATTGGCCTCCATTGCCAATAATCCCAAGACAAGCTCCTGAAAAGCAACTACGACATAAGGCTTACCTCCCTTAGCGTTCTTGCCACCATCAAAGCCTTTTTTTCTGTTGTTTTAACCGATTGAAAATCAGTCAACACAAAAATATTCCCCCAAAGTTTTCAGTCCATTGGCAACAGTGGGGGAAGGGGGAGCTAAAACTAATTTTGATGTTTAATTTTGCCGTGGGCGACCGGGACTAATAGGCATCCTGGAGTTCGTAAAAATCGGGGGAAATATAATCCTTACGCAGGGGCCAGCCTACCCAATCCTCCGGCATCAAAATCCGTTTCAAATTGGGGTGACCTTCATAGACAATGCCGAACATGTCGTAGCATTCCCGCTCTTGCCAGTCTGCCGCTTTCCAAATCCAGTACACAGAGGGCACCACCGGATTTTCCCTGGGCAAAAATACTTTTAGTCTGACCTCTTCCGGGTTACGGGTATCCTCGGTCAACTTCACCAGATGGTAAAAACTCACTAAGGATTTACCAGGCCCTTCATCGTAGGCTCCCTGGCATTGTAAATAGTTGAACCCATAGGCATATAAAGCCGTACAGAGGGGCAGAAGCAAATCCGCTTCCACTTGCACCATTTCCACCCCCAGGTGATCCGCCGTTAAGCTCTGGTGCTCAAAGCCATTGGTGGTCAGCCAGGTGGATACAGGGCCCACAGGGGCGATCGCCGTCTCCTCTTGGAGATTAACAGCTTCATTGGGGGAGTTCACTTCCTCAGCCACGGTTTAATTGCTCCTTTTGTTGAGAGGTGGTCAAAGCGGGAGGTACAGGCATTCCCATGGCCTCCTGCAACTCCCGGGGGGGAGCGGAACGGGTACCCTGTTGTAAATACTTGCCGTCCAAAATCGGCGCCACCACTTTCATTTGGTGGGAAGTGCTGTAGTAGCGATGGGTTTGCTGAGTAATGGCCCGTTCTTGGATAGATTCATTGGCCACCTTTTTGCGCAGTTTAATAATGGCATCAAAAATGGCTTCGGGGCGGGGAGGGCAACCGGGAATATACACATCCACCGGAATCAATTTATCTACCCCCCTTACCGCTGTGGTGGAATCACTGCTAAACATACCACCGGTGATGGTGCAGGCTCCCATGGCAATGACATACTTTGGCTCCGGCATTTCTTCGTAGAGGCGCACCAAGGCCGGGGCCATTTTCATGGTGATGGTTCCGGCGGTGATAATCAAATCCGCTTGCCGGGGGCTAGAGCGGGGCACCAAACCAAATCGGTCAAAATCGAAGCGCGAACCGATCAGGGCGGCAAATTCGATGAAGCAACAAGCAGTGCCATACAACAACGGCCAGAGACTAGAAAGTTTGGCCCAATTGTAGAGGTCATCCACCGTGGTTAAAATGACATTTTCCGAAAGGTCTTGGGTGACCTGGCTACGGCTGGCGGGGTTGAGAATTTTGGCTGTGGCGACCCGTTCCAGGTCAGTGGGGTTAGCAGGGTTGGGACTCATGGGAAATAGGAGAAGACAATAGGGGGGGCAGGCAAGGCAAGGACAATGGATTGGTGGCCATTACTAAACTTCTAGGACCACTCCAGAGCCCCTTTGCGCCAAGCGTAGACCAGGGCAACCACCAAAATGGCAATGAAGATCAATGCTTCTACAAAGGCTAACAGGCCCAATTGATTAAAGGCAACGGCCCAGGGATAAAGAAACACCGTCTCCACATCAAAGACCACAAACACCAGAGCAAACATGTAGTAGCGGATGTTGAACTGAATCCAAGCTCCGCCAATGGGCTCCATACCGGATTCATAGGTAGTTTGCCGTTCTGGGCCACCATCCCTAGGACGGAGGAGTTTGGATGCGGTCAGGGCCAACACTGGCACCAGGGAGCATATAAAGAGAAAGCCAAGAAAATATTCGTAACCGGTTAAAACAAACACAGGGCCAATGGTCTCCTCACGGCTAATGGTGGTCAGGGGGGGTCCAGCGGTGTTGCACCCCAAGGGATTACACCTGGGTCAAGCTTACCGGACTTGTGGGCGATCGCCTGGGGGCATTCTGCCAATTTTTCTGATTATAGGACTCCAACCAGGACAGACCAAGCCCTGAACTATATGTTTAACCTATGCTTATTAATCGTTTGGGCAATAATCCAATTCTGAAACGATTCACATTTCGGTGCCCGCTCTTTTGTAGAATGGAACCTCGGGCCATTGCCCCCCATGATTTCTTGTCATTCTTTCACCATGACCCCATCCGCCCCAAATTCGACAGTGTTGCCCAGTGCTACCCCCGTCTGTCCCCAGAGTTCGGCCTGTCGTTGGCGTGGATTGATTGAAACCTATCGGCCCTATTTACCGGTATCCGACCAGACTCCAGTGGTCACCCTTTTAGAAGGCAATACTCCCCTGATTCCCGCTCCGGCGATCGCCAAACGCATTGGCAAGGACGTAAGGGTTTTTGTTAAATATGACGGCCTAAACCCCACCGGTAGTTTCAAGGACCGGGGCATGACCATGGCCATTTCCAAAGCCAAGGAAGCAGGGGCCAAAGCGGTAATTTGTGCCAGCACAGGTAATACTTCAGCGGCGGCGGCGGCCTACGCTCGGCGGGCCGGTTTGCGGGCTTTTGTGATCATTCCCGATGGTTATGTCGCTTTGGGAAAATTAGGCCAAGCTTTAATTTACGGTGCGGAAGTGATTGCCATTGATGGTAACTTTGACGATGCGTTGACCACCGTGCGGCAGTTATCGGAACATTACCCCGTAACCTTGGTAAATTCCGTTAATCCCTACCGTTTGGAAGGACAAAAGACCGCCGCGTTTGAAATTGTTGATGTCCTCGGCCAGGCCCCCGATTGGCTCTGTATCCCCGTGGGCAATGCGGGCAATATCACCGCCTACTGGATGGGTTTTTGTCAGTATAAAGAATTGGGCAAAGGCGATCGCCTACCGAGGATGATGGGTTTCCAAGCCGCTGGTTCCGCTCCTTTTATCCAAGGGCAACCCATTAGCCATCCCGAAACCCTAGCCACTGCTATTCGTATTGGCAATCCTGCCAACTGGGATAAGGCCTGGGCCGCTTCTAGGGAAAGTAATGGGGAATTTCACCCCGTCACCGATGCCGAAATTTTGGAAGCCTATCGTATCCTAGCTGCCGAAGAAGGGGTTTTTTGTGAGCCCGCCAGTGCCGCTTCCGTAGCTGGTTTATTGAAGCAAAAAGATCAAGTTCCCGCTGGAGCCACCGTGGTTTGTGTGCTGACCGGCAACGGCTTGAAAGATCCAGATTGTGCTGTGCAAAATAGTGGCAATCAAGTGAAAGCGGGTTTAAAACCAGATTTGGAAATTGTTGCTAAAGCGATGGGTTTTTAGCCTAAATTTCAGCCAATTTATCCATAGTTTAGCTGGGGAGAAATGATTACTATTTACCCTGGTAAATGTATCGCAAAAAGTCCCCTTCCACCCTAACTATTCCTTGACCTGGTAGGGAAGAAGTTTGGGAGCGGTTGGGGGCATTAATCAACCCTACTATCTGTTCAATTTCCTCAAAATTGGGAGATTGGCTTTGACAGGATTGTAGAAATTGGCGAATGATACGCCGTTGTAAGGCCAGGGGTTTTTGACTGAGTAAACGACAGTTTAAACTTTTTTGATCCGTTTGGCTTAGGGTTTGATAAATTTCTCCACTAACTTGCTCTAAATAAGCCACTTCTGCTGTTAACAATTCCACCGTTTGAGCTAAACTTTTTTCCACCTGGGGATTGAAATGTTTCTTTAAGTAGGGAATCAATTCTCCTCGAATGCGGTTGCGGCGATAGGTCAACTTTTCGTTGAGCACGTCTTCCCACACAGACAATTGTTGTTGCTGGCAAAAATCTCCAGTTTCTTGACGACTAATTTCCAAGAGGGGACGGATTAGCCTAATCGGGCTTTTGTCTGAGCCGGACTCTTCCAAATTCCTCACCCAATTCATCGCTTGTAAGCCGTCACTGCCACTGCCCCGCACGAGGTTAAACAATAAAGTTTCTGCCCGGTCGCTCTGGGTATGGCCAGTCATAACCACCGGAAAATTTTCTGCTTTGGCGATCGCCGTGAGGGCGTGGTAACGCCAATGGCGGGCGGCGGCTTCCGTTTGGGGTAAATCTTGGGCATCCCGTTGGAAATAGGGTAGTTTATAACCTTGGGCTAGGCCTTGTACGTGGTCGGCAATGCCTGCATCGGTGGGCCAACGGTGGTCACAGTGGGCTACGGCCAAATGCCACTGCCATTGTTTGGTTAAATCATTAAGTAGATGCAGTAAACAGAGGGAGTCTTGTCCCCCGGATACCGCCACTAAAATTCGAGTTCCTTGCAACTCGGGGAAGCGCCGTTGCAAATTTTGATGGAGCTTACTGTGCAGTAATGTCCAAGCCATTTATATTATTTTTGTCCACTAAATTTTCAATTTTTCCCACGGGAAACATCAAGATTTAATAATCCCATGGCCCAGGCTCTGTTGAATAACGCTTTTATCCGCCGTTGCAGTGACAATTTTTTTAACTTTGTTGGCAACTTGCTCACCCCTAGTTGGGATGGCAGACTTCTGGGAATTAGGCAATTAAATATTCAAACCATTATTGATATTGGCGCTAATAAGGGACAATTTGCCAAAAAAATGCGCCGCTATTTTCCCCAAGCTCAAATTTTTGCCTTTGAACCCTTGCCCCTACCCTATCAACAACTCCAACAATGGGGCGATCGCCAACAAAACCGTGTTCGTACTTTTAACTTGGCCCTTGGCGATCGGGTGGATGAGTTGGAAATTAATAGCCATGTGCTTTTTACCGCTTCTTCATCCCTCTTACCAACGACGAAACTTTGCGAAAGCTTATATCCCATGGTGCGGGAACAGGAAAAAATTATCGTTCACCAGTCAACCCTTGACCGGGAAATGGAACAATTTGTAGGAAAGCTACTGCCGGAATTACTGGTAAAAATCGACGTACAGGGTTACGAAGACCGGGTGATTCGAGGCGGAGAAAAAATACTAAGGCAAGCTAAGGCCTGTATTTTGGAAATTTCCTTAGATGGACTGTATAAGGGGCAATGCCAATTCCGGGATATTTTTCCCCTATTGGACAATCTCGGACTGCGCTATGCTGGCAATCTGGATCAAGTGGTCGCCGCCGATGGCCATGTGCGCTATCTCAATGCTCTCTTCTTGCGTCCCGATTAACAATTTTTGAAACCTTTCTATGCGCGTTGAACCCTGTTGCCAAGCTCTCCTAGCCCAGCTTTTACCGGAAGTTGATCCCCAGCGGCAGGGAGTTTGCATTGATGTGGGGGTGGGCACCTTTGCTTTTTATTGCCAAATTTTTGCTGAGTTGAATTTCACCAGTCTGGCGATCGAGCCGTTACCAGTGAAGGCTTTAAAAAAATTAGCAGAAAGACCTAATTTGACTTTGCTTCCTGTGTGTTTATCGGATCAGAACGGAGAACAAACCCTATATATAGGCAAATTTGCTGGCATTTTCAATAGTAATTTCAGTTCCCTTTCTCCCCAATGGTTTGGAGCTTCTAGTCAAGCTAAAAAAGTAAAAACTCTAACTCTCCAAAGTTTAATTGACCAAGAAAAAATTGACAAAATCACCTGTCTAAAACTAGATATTGAAGGTTGGGAATGGGCTGTAATTAAACAGCTAGAAAATATAGAATCCTATTTACTGCCTGCGGTAGTGATGTTTGAATATGGCGGCGGCGTCAACCGAGGTCAAAACCAAAAGGGTTGGGCCCCAGAATTCTTTGAAAATACATTAAACATTCTTAAATCATTAAAAACTCTTGGCTACGGCTCCGGAATTTTATTGGATTTTGCTCCAGATTGCCAAGAAATAACCTTTGATTTAAGCCAATTGCAAACATCTGAGTTGGATAAACTTTTCCCCCCTCAAAGCGTTTACGGCAACATTATCTTGTTTAGAAATTATCAACCAAAAGCAAACCAGCTATCCCAGATTTGTGAACCCTATTATCGAGTTAACATTCTGGAACGGCTGGTCAACACTTTAGTCTCCCGCTAGGAATTTAACTATGGCTGAGCCTGAACGGGAAATCCTTTCTGCCGCAGGAATTCCGCCGTAGCCGCGTCAGGATTGTAACGGAAGCCAAACTGCGCCTCTGTACTATCATGAATGATCTTGGGGGTCATGAGAATAATAACTTCCGAACGGTCTGTTGTGTCTGTGGACTGCCTAAACAATGCTCCAATCACCGGTAAATCCCCTAGAATTGGAACTTTACTTGTGGTAGAACGTTGAAGTTCCGAAATAATGCCAGATAGAATGAATGTCTGATCATCCCTCAGCCGAACTACACCGGAAGTAAGTTCCCTTTTGTTTATCAGTGTTATTTCGTTGATGGCGCCAGCACCACTATCAAATACTTGTGTTCCAGCAGGAGATGCAACGATTGGATTAACGCGCAAAGTAATAAAGCCATTGTCATCAATTCGATCAACTATGACATTTAGTGTTAATCCAACATCTTCCAGAACCGGCGTAATAGTTCTAACTGCTGTATCTCCCTGGGTATCAACTTGCGTATCAACGCTGGCAATAACAGATTCTGTTAACTTAACTTGAGCAGCCTCGCCTTCTTGAACAATCAAAGTTGGATCGGTGAGAATTTTCGCATTCCCACTACGTATTTGAGCGTCAATTTGTGCCTGAAACTTTTTAGGATATTGATAAAAAGATGGCAAACCAAACTCAGGTTGGGTGATTGTTAACAGACCTTGTTCATCTACCTCCACAATTGGAAATTCAGTAACTCCATTAAACAATGGATTGTTGGAAACGGCTCCAGAACCTGATGTGAAGAAATTTATGGGGATGGTCCCTGGGCCAAGAGGCACTTCAATGTTAGTTATTCTATTAAGATCAAAGAAAATCTCTCCGTCTTGAAAAGGATTAACAATGGCAGGTGGATTAGTGATTCGCCCCAGGTTATTGTTGATATCAATTTCCTGAACTGGAGCCGTGTCACCAAAGCGCATGACCGCAGAACCACTGTCTTGGACAAAGAAACTATCTCCTATGCCAAAGGAAAAACTGCTGTCATAATCTTGAATATTATTAAGATTGATGTCAATAATTTTGACGTTTACTGCCACTTGGCGGCGGCGAGCATCCATTTGAGTAATCATGGAACTAGCCAATTCCACATTACGGGGTTCACCCACCAGGGTTACAGTGTTTAAACGGGGATCAGTGCTAACCACTAGCCCTTCCAGAATTAAAACTGAAGAATCGTTGGCTGGTTTTTGAACAGTTAAGGGAACTAGAGTAGGAGGCTGCTTAATTACCCTTGGCGGCGCATTTTCTGCCAACTGAACATCTTCCTGACCTTCAAATAGGATGTTAACTTCCGCACCCTGAGAAGCCAAAGTACTGGCCACAGACTCAGCACTAGCCTGGTTCAACCGGATAGTGCGGGTAATAATATTTCGAGCCGAAGGCAAAAGATTAGCCCCAGCGAAAATTGTGTTACCCCGACGACTAGCTTTTAGCCCTGAGGCCATCAGAACGTAGTTAAAAACGTCCTGAACACTTTCATTTTGAATGTCCAGAGTAATGGTTGACTGAGCTTGGGGAGGAGCAACCTGACCACCGGGAGGTGTACCTGGGGTAGGAGTGCCTTCATTGTTTTGGTTATCGGTAAAAATTAGATTCATGCCAGCATAACGGGTTAGCACAGCCAAAACTTCCCTTGCTGGGGCCTCCCGTAGTACCAAGCTTGGTACGTTAACCTGACCCCTTTGGCCAAGATCAATCATGTCGAAGGAAGCATTGATGTTGGAAATGGCCAAATCCCCCACTGGTGGCGGCACAGCCCGGGAACGTACCGGAGCCACAGGTACCGCAGGAGATAAAATGCTAGGATTTCCCACCTGAGGGCTGGCACCACGTTGGGGCACACCACCCTGCTGTTGGATGATTATTTCGGGATTGGGAAACATGACCTGCCCACTGCCCGCTGGAGGGGGAGGCATAGGGCGGCTGGGGGGAGCCATTTGAGCAACACTGGTCTGGTTCGGTTCTGGAAAATTTAATGCCAGTGGGTCGGATAAGGCTTCCAACTCCTGCACCAGCAACTCAATATTCGTCAACTTTTGCCCTGGTTTGACAAGGGATTTAGCCTGCATCAACTCCAATGATGGTTTCCAAGAATCAATTTCTTCTTTTTGCTTGAGAGACTGCTCCAAACTCTTTTCAAACTGTAGCCAATCTCGACTTGAGTCACCGGCGATCGCCGTCCGCAAATCTCCATCCAAAGTATTTGACTGGGAAACCGTTTCTGCCTGGGCAGGCGCTAGGGCCAACAAGCAACAGGTCGCTATTTCCGTTGTTAACCAAAACCGAAAATTTTTCACAGAATTGCTCCTCACACACCAATTAAAATCAATTATTGAATAATTATTCAAAAATCGTAAGACCGTTAGCGATAATCTACCAGCAAAATTACCCTTTAGGGGGCCGGGGCCGCTTGTCCTTCCGCTGGAGGTTGTCCCTCAGCCGGTGGTTGACCCTCCTGTCCAGGCGGCGGCGGGGGAGGAGTCAGGGCGGCAATCTCCTCAGGGGTTAATGGCATAAACACCTCCAACGTTAAATCCGTAGTTAGGATATCTGGCGCATCAGTTTGCACTTGTACAGTGTCACCATCCCTAACCACATTGACTGGAAATTCTGGATTAACCAAGCTAGTCCGCAAATTTTTCATCAAAATTAACGGTTGCAGCCGTTCAATATCCCGAATTAATGCCAGGGTTTCACTAAAACCGCCCGTCATGGAAATGGTATAAGTTTGTCGTTTAAGCTGATTTTTTGCGTTTGCCCCCAGACTATCATCGGAGATTACCACCGGATCTCCCTGGGGCAAAAAGCTGACTAACTTCACGTTTCTATTTACGAATAGAGTATTGAAGTTATAGAGGATTGTGTTCAAGTCCTCGCTATTGGCGTAGAGTTCCAACACTGTCGCTTTACGCTGTTGAGCTTCCTGTAACTGCACCTCCGCATTGGCTAGCCGACGCATCAACACTTCCGGGGACTGCTGATCCACTTGAGCTTGTTTAGCTTCTTCGTCCTGTCTTAGTTGTTGATATTCTCCCAAAGCTGGCATGACAAAATTGAGCAGAACATAACCCATGGCCAGCAAGCCAAGAATACCTAAACTAATGCCACTTACCTGGGGGGTGAAGGTTATCCCAAATGCAGTTGGATAATTTCCTCCCGCATCAAATTCCTCATCAATAATTGTTGTCGTTGATGAATACTCTTCGCTGTAGCTGGTCATGGCACTCCTCTAAAAACAAAGTTCGGTGGCTAGGGATCATCAATTATTAGCTGGTGGGGTTTCTGCTCCAGGAGCTCCCTCCGCCGGTGGCTCCAAAATAGGCGCAACCTCCGGTATTCCCGCAGGTCGATCCAAGACGCCCTTCAGTTCCAGAAACTTGAAACGAGCCACTAAACCGGCTGCCCCATTGGCGATCAATGCCGTTATCAATTCCTTATCGGGGGTATTGGTAATTTCCGTTTGGATGGTATAACTCACTCCCGCTGGAATGACAACACCAGAAGCAGCTTGATCTGCACTTGGCTCCTCTGTGCCCCCGGTTTCTGCCGTTGCCCCTTCCCCCGTAATAGGTAGGGCTGCCGCGTTGGCTGTCATCAGCTTAGTTTTATTAGCCTGCAAAAACTTCGAGCTTTGCAAAGTCAGCAGAAAATCATTGAGGGAGCCATAGTTGCCAGCAAAACCGGAAAGAGTGATTACATTTCCTTCCTGCTGGATACTTTGGAGTTGCACTTCCTGGGGCAACTGATTAGTTATCTCCTGAAACAGGGCTGACCAAGGTTTAATTTGATTAAAAACGCCAATTAGCCCATCTGCTTCTTGGTGAGCCGCCGCCGTTTTTGCCTCAACTTCCTGGATTTTTTGCTGTTCCCCCTGTAGCTGGGATAACTCCGTTTCCAATTGTTGGATATTGGTTTGAGCAACACCCTTTTGCCAATTGATTAGCAGTACTCCCAACCCCGCCAAAGCAGGCAAAAGTACCATCACCCCCGCCCCAATATAAAGCGGCATTTGCTTCTGTAGATCGTCCCCCGTTAGGGTGATAGTGGTAGTTTGGGTCGACCGAACAACGTCAGAGTTACGATCCTTGAGAAAATTTACATCTAGGCTATACATGGGATGGTTTCAGTGGAGTATGGCATCGGACAAGGAGAGGAGTGAAGCAATAGGTGTGGGCAAGGTGAACAAACCAAGCCGCTAGGCTTCCCGGATACCTAAACCCAAAACCGTGGCCAAACTGGGTCGCTCTATGTCAGAAAAATTCTGATCCGTGTCGATCGCCAGAGCTTCAAAGGGATCAATTTTGACGGTGGGAATACTCAAACGTTGGGTGAAATACTCATCCAACTGAATCAGGCCACCACCAGGGCCGGCCAAGAGTAACTGCACTAGTTCCAATTCCTCACTCTGGTTGAGGTAGAAGTTAATGGACCGTCGCAACTCGTCGGTTAGTTCCCCCATCACACGCATCAGAGCATTCATCCCAGGATTAACCGCTGTGCCTTGGGTGCTCATGGTGTCAAACTGGGTGACGGGAATGGTCATGCCCTGCAAAATTTCTGGATTGCGGGAAGGGGGCAAATTCATTGCCCGGGAAAGGGCATTTTGCATTTGGTAAGTACCAATGGGCACTGTGCGGGAAAACTGGGGTACTCCATCGACAATGATGGCAATTTCCGTGCTATCGAACTCAATATCAACCAGCACCGCCGCTTCCCGGGAACCAAACTGCCGCAACTGTTCCCGAATGGTTCTAATCAACGCAAAACTATTAATTTCTAGCACGTCCACCTGGAGCCCTGCCTGTTGAAAAGTGTCCAGATAGGAATCGGTTACCTCCCGCCGGGTAGCCACTAACAACACTTGCACTTTCTCAATGCCATCCTCATCTTCAAACAAGCCCAGCTTTTGGTAATCCAAATCCACTTCTTCCCTGGGATAGGGTAGATACAGGGCAGCTTCGTGATTTAGCACCATGTCGCGCAACTCATTTTCGTCCAACTCCGCCGGCACCGGCAGCATACGGATGATCGCTTCCCGCATGGGTACCGCTGTTGCCACCTGCTTGGTGTTAATGCCATTCTCGCTCAGCAGTTCCTGAATAATTTCCGCTAGGGCCGGAGAATCAACGATCTTTCCTTCCTCGAAAATTCCCTCCGGAATGGATGCGTGTCCAAATTTCCTTAGTTTATAACTCTGACCCTGGGAAGTAAGTTGGGCGACGTTAACCCTTTCTGGGGTAATTTCTAGCCCTACCCCGGAGGATTTACGGCCAAATAAGCTGGTAAAACGGCTAAACATGGGGGTTGCGGTAATCGCTGGCGATAATAAGACAAAATTATTAAGGAGTAAGGATGGGAGGGAGAGAATATCTATCAGTCAATGGTAGGGTTCTGGCGCACACTGTCAACAATAAGCAACAAAGTGTTAACTAAGCTTCAACTGAAACCTTACTGTAATCCAGTCGGAGGGCAATCAACAAAGCTTACAGTGCCTGGCCACGGATTTTAGCGGAAAAACCCGAGGCTTTAAACTGCTCCAACTGCAAAGGTAGAGGTTGCTGGGCGGGTACACTGATGCGCACCTCAAAATCGCTTTTTCCAGGAGGAATTTCGGCAATGTTACCCAAGCGAGTCCGGTTTTGCATGGCTGGTTCGTGGTTAGCATCGTAAATGCGTCCAAAAACATCGGCATCATACACTGTTTTCCCCGTCCGATTGTTGGCAATGCCGGTTACCAAAAAACAGTTAGCCGGGCTGCTCGAACCACTGCCCACATTGCCTTCCGCTAAGTCTGCTGGACAGGGTTTATAGTCAATTTCTGTCAGGGGCACCTCCGTTAGAGCCCAGGCGGGCATGGCGATCGCCAGGGACAGACAGGTTACCGCCAGAAAAAGAAGGAAAGACCGCAGAGCAGTTAAAAACATAGATTCAAAGGGAAACGAGCGTTAGGGCCTTAAAAACCTGGGGCAGTGGGGGGCAGAGTGGGATTGCCAAAACGGGTGTAACGAGACCAATCTTCCAACAGGGATTGGTTGAAAGGATCAGGTAAATCCCTGGTATGGATGACGGTCCCCCTGGTTTGTTGCTCCAAAGCATCTTGGTAAACGGCTTCCACCACAGCGGCATCTTCGGCAATCATGTTGTCAAAGTAGGAACCGGGCCAACTACGCCAACCAAAAATTTTGTTAGCTTGGCCAGAAATACTGGTGAGGTCGTAAAAACGCCCCGTGGCATTGTAGGAAGCTCGGGTGAAAACATTCTCCAGAGTATCTCCAGCGGCGACGGAAGTTTCTTTCTCTTCCATAAACTGCCCCAATTGTTGCCGAGAGGCTAACATCCTGGCCTCCAACTGGGTGAGGCAGGCACTCAAACCTGCGGCAAATTCGTTCCGGGTTAAAGCCCGATCGCCCCGGAAAGTGCGGTCAGGATAACCGACAATGCAGCCGTAGTTATCCACTAAATTTCGTAATGCTTCGTAGGCCCAGTTGTTGGGGGAAACATCCCGGAACTGGTTAATGCTGGTGACTTGCCCCAATAGCTCTGTATAGGCTTGGTAACTCCGGTCATAGTTAGCTTGGGCTGTTTCCTTATCTGGGGCCGGGGCAGGCATACCAGGGACAAGACTGACGGGGTCGGCGATCGCCGGAGGAGTCATCCCCCCTAGTAGCAATCCCCCCAGGGCCGCTAACAAACAAGATTTCATCGATCGGTTAATCATTACAGAACACTCCTCAACCAAAATGACCAACGGACTGGAAAATAAGCCGCAAAAGTTAATAAAATTTAATATGTCGTCAGCGTAACCGGAGGTGTGGGCGATCGCCTGCCAATCAACACCAATTTAGACGGCGATACCTAATAAATGTAACCCAATTTCCCCCAGCCGTAACCTTTATCCACAATTTCCCCCGATTATTAACCCCTGGAACATTTCCACTGCATAAAGGGCCAATTTTGTTTGAAGAATTATCAACGGCTCACCAGAGTACGGAAGAAAAATTTGGGCAGGGCCAACATCCGCCGCCAGCGCCAAGGTTCTTGGTATAGCCGATAAAACCACTCCAGGTTGTAGCGACAGAAAAATTCCGGTGCCCTCTGTTTCGTGCCGGACCACACGTCAAAACTGCCCCCCACCCCAATCCAAATGCCCTGGGGACAAAGATGACGATGGTCCCGAATCCAATACTCCTGCCGGGGAACTCCTAAACCGACCAAAATTAGACAGGGTCGTTCCCGGGCCAGAGTTTGTTGCCAAGCGTCCTGCTCCGATTCGGTTAAAAAACCATGGTTAGCCAAAATTTTTAATCCTGGATATTCCCGCTGCCAACGCTGGGCTGCTAGTTCAGTGATACCCGGTGCTCCTCCATAAAAGGCAATGGGCTGATTATCCTTACCTTCGCCAATGTGACGCACCATGGCCTCCGCTAGTTCAATGCCAGGGCAACGGCTTTGCTCGATGCCTTCCAATTTTAGATAAATGGTTACCCCTGCTCCATCGGGAATGACCAATTCTGCCCCTTGGATCACTTCTTGCACCGCTGGTTCCTTCTCGGCCAGCATCACCATTTCCGAGTTGAGGGTGACCACGTGGACTCCCTGACCCCTTTGCAGACAATTTTCTAGCCAATGACCATAGTTATCAGAAAGGTGCACCTTCACCCCAAAAACCGAGGCTGTTGGCAAGCTTGGCTCAGCAAAGTTGGTGACCATAGGGAAAATAAATTGAAGTGAAGAAGTGCCTTAATCATTTCCCTCCGCATTGTCCAGAGGGATGGGACTCAGTCTAGTATTCTCCCAGAATTGCCGGAGTTTAAGTGACAAGGATACGAGGGAAGAATCGCCAATTTCTCAAGGAAACTTTGATCAGCACCTTTAACCACCCATCATCCCATCGTCTCAGACAGCGTTTAAGGCTGAATATCAAACAAATGATTGTTGGGCAAATTACTGATGGAGCGTTGTAGTTGGTTCAATGATTGGTTATAGCCAATAATCGCCTGTAGGAACCTTCCCCGGGCGTTGGCTAAGTCCCGCTGGGCGTTAATAACGTCCGTTTGGGTGCCTACCCCAGCCTGGAACCGTAGTCGAGCTAAACGGAGGGCTTCTTCAAAACGAATGACGTTGGTGCGGGTACTGCCAATATTTTCCTTGTTGGAAATTAGGGTGTAGTAGGATTCCTCTACTTCCAAACGAATTTGGTTTCTTTGCTCAGAAAAAGCAGTTTTAGCAATGTCCATCTGGCGATCAGCCCGGCGAGCTTCGGCAAAGGCCCGGCCCCCGTCAAAAAAGTTCCACCGTACTCGAGCGGCAAAGGCATAACCATCCACTAACCCGGCACTGCTATCAAAATTATTTTGGTAGGTGTAATTGGCCAGAAAATCCACCCTGGGTTTAATGGCTGCCAGGGCAATGTAGCGGTCCTGTTCGCTCACTTCAATTTGCACCAATTGTTGCTCCAGTTCAGCCCGGTTTTTATAGGCTTGAACAATGCTTTCATCCAGGGGTAAGCTCCAATCCCCGGCTTCCACAATTTCATCGGCGGCGGTTAATTCCACCCGTTGCCCCACGCTCAACAATTGGGCCAGACGGCGGCGGGCATTGCGTTGATCGGCGATCGACCTGGTTAAAGCTTCGTTGGCGGTGGCCAAATCTCCTTCCGCCCGTAACACGTCAAAGCGGGTGCCCAACCCGGCCTGTTCTAACAAACGGGCATCCCGCAAACTCTGGGAAGCATCTTCCACGGAGGCTTGGGCGATCGCCACCTGGGCATCGGCCCCCTGGAGAGCATAGTAACGATCTGTGGCTTCAAAGCGGGTTTGTTCTGCCACCACTTCCACCTGGAGGCGACTGTTTTGCACCAACTGCTCGGCTTTGGCAATTTGGGCGCTCCTTTCCCCCCCGGCATAAATACTATAGGTCAGGTTGATGTTACCCACTGCATTGGTGCTAGTTTCCGAACGCAGTTCTGGGTTGACGGTAGTGGTTTGATTCTGGTTGGCAATGAGGGCATTGGTGGCTTCGGCCGCCGCACTACTATCCCGACTAAAGGTAAAATCCGTGTCCAGGCTAGGGAAAAGGGCCGCCCTTGCCGCCATTAAACCAGCTTCCTGTTGCTCTAGGGATAGCTTGGCCTGCTGGAGTTGTTCATTATTTCTCAGGGCCAGATCAATGGCTTCGTCCAAAGTAATAGCTTGCCGAACTGTGGTGTCCACCTCGTCGGGCTTGGTGGGAAACATGAGGGGGTTACCGGAGGGATTTAAGCGCTCGTTGGGCGCTGTGTCCGGTAATTGGGGAAGAGGAAACCCACTGTCATCAGCATTATTTCCTGTTTCTGCCGATGGTGCATTGTCCGGAGGAGAAACACTTTGGGCCACGGCGATCGCCCCCTGGCCGCCACTGAAGCCGGGCAAAAAGACACCGACGCTGGTGCTGAGTAGCAACAACAGAGTGGAAGAAGACCAAAATTTGAGCGGATGGATTGATTTCATTGGGAATGTGACCAGACAACTCAGCCGTAATCGCAAAAAGGGGAAACGCTGTTCGCTAAATAACTTACCGCATTGCCCTAAGAATTGTAACCAATGTTATTCCAGACTGTAGGCCACGGCCCCCGATCGCCGGGGATCTCCAACCCCTTCCATGGTCCCCGCAGTGGTGGTGGCAACCCCATGAACTCCCCCAAAAAACATATTTTGTTCCGTCCAAAGGGTACCCTGGGTGCCGTCGTCAAATCGCAACTGGGCCAGAATATCAGCTACAGAGGTTGGCTCCAAATCTAATTTATGGGCCTCCCAATGAATACGTTCCCGCCCCACCGCTTCGGCTAAGGGTAATTGGTAATCTAGGTGATGACAGACCACCTGCAAAATGGCACTACGAATGCGATTTGATCCCCCTGACCCCAAAACTAGCCGGGGTTGTTCCTGGTCTAAAAGTATAGTGGGGGCCATCATCGATGATAGGCGTTGCCCCGGTGGCCATTGGTAAAAGCCCTGGGGATTGAGGTCTTCTTCCCCCAACATGTTGTTCAGCATAATGCCCGTGCCGGGAATAAAATGCCCAGACCCCTCCCCATTGGAACTGGTTAAGCTGGCGGCATTGCCCTCTCCGTCTAAAACACTGATGTGGGTGGTGCTACCCAATTTATTGATAAATTTTGATTGTCCTAGTTCCGAGGCCAGGCGATCGCCGCCGAGAAATTTTGCTTCAATGTCCCCACAGTGGAGATTGCCATCTAAATATTGCCGACGGGCTTGGTTACTCAGGGCCATCACTTGGCTAAAAAGCTGAATTTGTGCCGCACTGCCCAGGGGATATTGGCTCAAATCGTATTTTTCTAGCAACTGCAAAGCAAAAGCAATGAGAATGCCTCCGGCACTGGGGGGAGGATTGGTTAACAGTTGCCGTTGGCGATATTGGGCCCGCAGGGGTAGACGAATTTCCACCTGATAGTCGGCCCAGTCCTTGGCGGTCAGAGCACTGGCTTCCCCCAAAGATTCCAGCACCCACTCGGTTAACTCTCCCCGGTAAAACCAATCCGGGCCATGGCGAGCCAATTGTTCCAGCACGTCCGCAAACTGGGGCAGATAGGCCTTTTCCCCTTGGCGGAGAATTTTTCCTTGGGGAGCGTAAAACTTTCTGCCTTCCTCTTGTTGGGTCAGAATTGGCTCCAGCAGACCATTGGTAAAGTCATTGAAACGGTTGAGGGTAAATCCCTGGCGGGCATATGCCACCGCTGGTTCAATCAATACTTTGAAAGGTAGCTGCCCCAGTTTCCTATGGGCCGCAAATAATCCCGCCACCATCCCCGGCACGGCGATCGCCCCTTTACCAATGTGAAAAGTTTGCCAAGCTCCACCAAAATTGAGGGCAACGGGGTAGAAGTCCACTGCTTTTTCCCCTGGGTTAACTTGGGGTGTTTGGCAGAAAAAATCGAACAGGTAACTCTTCTTCGCCGCCGTCTGGGCCAGCAGAAAACCCCCTCCCCCCAGGGAAGTTAAACTCGATTCCACTACGCAGGCCGCCAACACCGAGGCGATCGCCGCATCGAAGGCATTGCCCCCTTCTTCGAGCATACATTTGCCCGCTTCTGCCGTTTGGGCATGGCCCGCCGCCACAACCCCAGTGGTTTTACCCGCCATAGAAAGTTTCGATAACAATTGAAAATTAAACCGCCGGAGCAGTTTTTGTTCCTAGGGGAATC
This sequence comes from Synechocystis sp. FACHB-908, assembly GCF_014698595.1. Taxonomy (NCBI): domain Bacteria; kingdom Bacillati; phylum Cyanobacteriota; class Cyanophyceae; order Synechococcales; family Merismopediaceae; genus Synechocystis; species Synechocystis sp. FACHB-908. Next base: position 41,764 of record NZ_JACJTH010000034.1, read on the forward strand.
ACTTCTGCTTCATTGCTTTCCCTGGCCACCCGCACCAAAAGCCCTGCTAAGACTAGACTTGATAAACAGGAACTACCACCATAGCTGAAAAATGGCAGAGGTAAACCGGTGGTGGGCAGAGCGCCACTGGCCACACCAATGTTGAGCAGAGATTGACCCACTAGAAATATCACTACTCCCAAACCAATTAATCGTTTGACCCGATGGCGACAACGCATGGCCACCCGCAGCCCCATGGTGGTAAATAGGCCGAGGAACGCTAAAAAGGTAATGCAGCCCACTAGCCCAAATTCTTCCGCAAAGACAGCAAAAATAAAATCCGTGGTTTGGATGGGCAAATAGAATAATTTTTGCTGGGACATGCCAAATCCCCTCCCGAGAACTCCCCCAGAGGCGATCGCGTATAAACTTTGCACCAACTGGTAACCATCGCCCCTCGGGTCGGCAAAGGGGTCGAGGAAAGAGGTGACCCGAGCCCGTTGATAGTCCCGGATGGAAATACTTGTCACTGCAGTGGTTATCCCCAGCAGAGCAGTGGAAATGAGATAAATCCAGGGAAGACCGGACGCTAGGGCAATTAACCATAACCCCATGCCGCACAGGGCAGTGGTGCTCAAGTTGGGCTGGAGCAAAATACTACCTAGGGTTAGGGCAAAAATGCCCAACCAAATGAGGCGCGATCGCCAAGGGAAACGATGCCAATTGCCGAACAAATTAGCCGCCTGCAGCACTAAACAGGGCTTCATAAATTCTGACGGCTGGATCAAGATTGGTCCCAAACTAATCCAACGACGGGCCCCATTTACTTCCACTCCCAAACCGCTTTTGGTCAAAAAAATCAGCAGTAAAACCACAATCAAAAACCAGGGCACTAGCTTGAGGCAGACCTGGAGGGGCAAACGCACCAGAAAATTAAAAATATTTAGCCCCAGCCAAAGATAGGCAATTTGTTTGAGGATAATGCTCAGGCCTGTGCCGCTGGTATCCAGACTTTCCGCATAGGAAGCGGAAAATAGCACCACCACGCCCATTGCCATCCAGGCGAAGAACAAAGTCCGCATCAAACGGGCTTCCCCCGACCACCGCAGTACCTCAGGGTCATAAAAGGGGAAAATGATTCGGAGCAAATTGGCGGCGGTGATCATGGAGCTAGCGATTTTCGTAAAATTGTAACCGTCCCACGCCCAAATCTAGACCAACAGAGGCTGGCCCGGAGGGAAAGGCTTGTACTCGAAACTGATAGACCCCTGCCACTTCTGGGTTTTGCTCCGCTAGCAGAGCAATAGTGACGGTGTTACCAGGAGCAATGGGGGGATTGAACTGCACCACAATGGTTTGGGAATCGCCGCTGGTGGAAACCGCAGAACTGGCCAAGTCGTTACCCCGTTGGGAAGGCAGGCCCAAAAATACTTCTGTTTGACTTAAATCCAGACTAATAGGAGAGGGATTGGGTTGTTGGTGCAGCACTACCTTGCCTAGGGGCTCAATTTCTCCCGCAGGCAGACTAACACTAAAAAAATATCTGCTGTTGGGGATATTAATGCCGTTAAAGTCCGCATCCACATCGGCCAAACTGGGGGGAGTGCCGGTAAAAAAGGTGGCATTGGCGGGAAAAGGGTCTGTTTGGGCTTGGACGGCGATCGCCTGGGGAAAAACTAAACTAACCCCCACCAGGGTGCCCAATAGCAAGTTAAAATTCTTCGACATAGCTGATAAATCCCGGCTTCTATGAAAGATAAACGGATTGGCGATCGGTCTAGTTCCCAACCCAAGTTATTATACGGGGCGACCCATTGACAGCGACACCAACATTCCCTTTGGTCAGGATAGTTTAACGTGACTCATATTCTTGGCATTTCTGCTTACTACCACGACAGTGCGGCGGCCCTGGTCAAAGATGGCGTTATTGTGGCGGCAGTGCAGGAAGAAAGATTTACCCGCAAAAAACACGACGCTTCTTTTCCCACCCAAGGCATTAATTATTGTCTTGGGGAAGCAGGTATTAGTTTAAAAGAAGTGGATTATATTGTTTTCTACGAAAAGCCCTTAGTGACCTTTGAACGGTTACTGGAAACCTATCTGGCTTTTGCCCCCAGGGGATTGCGGTCTTTCATTGCCGCCATGTCCGCTTGGTTGCAGGAAAAACTTTACCTCAAAACTGTCTTAAAAAAAGCCCTAGCAGAATTGGGCGACTGTAAGACCAAAGATTTGCCTCCTTTGTTATTTAACGAACATCACCAATCCCACGCCGCTTCAGCTTTTTTCCCCAGTCCTTTTGATGAGGCGGCAGTGCTCTGTATGGATGGGGTGGGGGAATGGGCCACCACTTCCCTTTGGTCTGGCCAAGGTAATCAGTTAACGCCCCATTGGGAAATTCATTTTCCCCATTCCTTGGGTCTGCTCTACTCCGCTTTTACCTACTACACGGGTTTTAAGGTTAATTCTGGCGAATATAAACTGATGGGTTTGGCCCCCTACGGAGAACCGAAATATGTGGATTTAATTTTAGATAATCTGTTGGATTTGAAGGCTGACGGCACGTTTCGCCTCAACATGGCTTACTTTAACTATGCCACTGGTCTCACCATGACCAATAAAAAGTTTGCCGATCTGTTTGGTGCGCCCCGGCGATCGCCGGAAAGTCCGTTAACCCAAAGGGAAATGGACATTGCCGCTTCCATTCAAGTGGTAACGGAAAAAGTCGTGCTCCGCTTGGGCAATACGGTGTACGAAGAATTGGGGCTGGAAAATCTTTGTTTGGCCGGGGGGGTAGCCCTCAACTGTGTGGCCAATGGTCGCTTACTACGGGAAGGCAAATTTAAAAATATTTGGATTCAACCGGCCGCTGGAGATGCGGGAGGGGCGATCGGAGCGGCCCTATCAGTATGGCACCAGTATTTACAGAATGAAAGAATGGTGCGAAAACCCGATGCCATGGCCGGTTCCTACCTAGGCCCTAGGTTTACCAACGAAGAAATTGAAACTTATCTGAAAGGTCCCGCTGTACAAGCAGTTTACGACTATTACTCCGATGAAGATTTATTTGGCAAAGTGGCCCATATCCTCGCCGGAGGCAATGTGGTGGGTTGGTTCCAAGGAAGGATGGAATTTGGACCCCGGGCCCTGGGTGGACGTTCCATCATAGGAGATCCCCGCAACACCACCATGCAATCGGTGATGAATTTGAAAATCAAATACCGGGAGTCCTTTCGCCCCTTTGCCCCGTCCGTGTTGGCCGAAAAAGTGGGTGATTATTTTGAGCTAGACCAACCCAGCCCCTATATGCTTATTGTGGCCGATGTAAGGGAAGAATTGCGTTTGCCATTGACTCCTGAACAAGAGCAACTATTTGGCATTGAAAAATTAAACATTCCCCGGTCCCAACTACCTGCCATCACCCATGTGGACAATTCTGCTCGAATTCAAACCGTTCATCCGGAAACCAATCCCCGCTACTATCAACTACTGCGTCAATTTGAAGCCCTGACAGACTGTGGAGTACTGGTTAATACTTCCTTCAACGTGCGCGGGGAACCCATTGTCTGCACCCCAGAAGATGCCTACCGTTGCTTTATGCGGACGGAAATGGATTACTTGGTGTTGGAAAATTTTGTTTTAGCTAAAACCGCCCAACCCCAAAGGGAGCAGGATCAAAAATGGCAGGAAGAATTTGAGCTAGATTAAACATTCTCATCCTGTTTATTCCAAAAAAACAGCCGCAACTGCAAAAAGTTAAACGGCTGGATAAACTACTAACGGCTTTAGCTAGGCTTAGAACACCAACGCTTCGGCGATCGTTTTGTTGTAAATGATCCGCCCCGGAGTCGTCTGAATGTACTGAGTAATAATCTCCCCATCAACTCCTTCACGGATTTTCCGTTCCCGGTAATATTTCATCACCGTGCCATCCCCCAAATCCTCGGTTTTGATGACCTCTGTGTCTGGTTTTTCCGTCACCACATCTTCATCCAGATGGCGAATCCAAATTTGGGAGTGGAGATCCACTTGGCCGTGGTCATAGGCCCGCAAGGCATCTTCGATCCCGGCAAAGTAACGTCCTGCTCCCTTTTGGGCATTGGGATTTTCTGCGGTGAGGTAATAACAGCCCAATACCATGTCCTGGGAGGGAGCCACAATGGGTTTACCTGTAGCGGGGGAAAGAACGTTATGGCAAGCCAGCATCAACAGCCGGGCTTCACATTGGGCCTCTAGGGAAAGGGGGACGTGTACAGCCATTTGGTCCCCGTCGAAGTCAGCGTTAAAAGCAGGACACACCAGGGGATGGAGTTGGATGGCTCGCCCTTCCACCAAAATTGGCTCAAAGGCTTGGATACCCAAACGGTGCAGAGTGGGTGCCCGGTTGAGCATAACGGGGTGTCCAGTGATCACTTCCTCCAATACGCTCCAAATTTGCGGATCGCCCTTGAGAATCAATTTCTTGGCCGCTTTGATGTTGTTAACAATGCCTAGTTTGATCAGACGGTGAATCACAAAGGGCTGGAATAGCTCGATCGCCATTTCCCGGGGCAGACCGCATTGGTAAATTTTGAGGTTGGGGCCCACCACAATAACGGAACGACCGGAGTAGTCCACCCGTTTACCCAAGAGGTTTTGACGGAAACGACCCTGCTTACCTTCAATGATGTCGGAAAGGGATTTCAACGCCCGGTTATTGGCACCCACGACGGTGCGACCCCGGCGACCATTATCGATCAGGGCATCCACTGCTTCCTGGAGCATCCGCTTTTCGTTGCGGACAATGATTTCCGGGGCGAGGATTTCCTGCAGACGGGCCAGACGGTTATTACGGTTGATTACCCGACGATAGAGATCATTCAGGTCAGAGGTGGCAAAGCGCCCCCCATCCAACTGCACCATGGGACGTAAATCTGGCGGAATAACAGGGATCACATCCAAGGTCATCCATTCCGCTTGGGAGTGGGTAGCGATGAAATTATCAATTACCCGCAGACGTTTAATCAGCTTGGCCCGCTTTTGTCCTTTACTAGCCAGAATTTCTTCCCGGAGCTTTTCCGCCACTTCTTCCAGTTGCAATTCTGCTAAGAGCCTTTGCACCGCTTCCGCACCAATGCCCACTTCGATACCTTCTAGCTCAGAATCTTCAGCATAAATTTGGTCTTCAATTTCTACCCACTGGTCTTCAGTCAGGAGTTGCTTATATTGCAGATTGCTGGCATTGCCGGGGTTGAGCACCACGTAGGCGTTGAAGTAAACGATCTGCTCCACATCCCGCAGGGCCATGTCCAAAAGAATGCTGAGATAGCTAGGGATGCCTTTGAGATACCAAACGTGGGTGACGGGGGCGGCTAATTTGATGTAGCCCATGCGGTGACGACGAACCCTAGATTCCGTTACTTCCACGCCACAGCGCTCACAAACAATGCCCCGGTGCCGTACCCGTTTATATTTGCCACACCAGCATTCCCAATCCTTGGAAGGACCAAAGATTTTTTCACAGAACAGACCGTCCATTTCCGGCTTTAACGTCCGGTAGTTAATGGTTTCGGGTTTGGTCACTTCCCCCACTACGGTGCCGTTCGGTAGGGTGCGTTCTCCCCACTGGCGGATCCTTTCGGGGGAGGCGATCGCAATTTTGACGTAATCAAACCGAGGTTCTGATTGGGCTTTCATGCTGGGCAAGGAACAAAAAATTTCAGACCCTTCATTGTACGATATTTATCGGCCCCTGGATGGGAAACCGGGTCAATCAATGGGTCTAATTTCTTATACTTGGAATAGTTTTTCGGTGGGACAACAGGTGTTTTGCCAAACTTGTTTGGAGGAGAATCTGGAACTAGGTCTGGTGAAAAAAGTCCGATCTGTTGTAATGTCTGGGGGGAAGTGGAGACCCTTAGGGGTACTGCCTGGCTTTTCGGTAGTCTAAAACCTTGGTTGAAAGGTGAAGATGTTTCAACATATCCAAAGCCGTCGCTAGTTGTCGCGCAGCTATTTGCCAAATCAATTTTCCCGTCTTTAAATTATCTGTTGCTATGAGTCTGACCATTGCCGATTATCAATCCTTCTTGCGGGAAATTGAACCCTTTGCTCAACTTCCTGCCCCGGCGATCGCCGAGATAGCGGCAAAACTGAGGCCGCTAAGGTTTCGCATGGGACAGATAATTCTTGCCCGGGGAAAGTTGGCCAATAATGTTTATTTCTTAGTCAGTGGGCAAGCAAGACTACTCGGTTACGACCCCGGCACTGGTTACCCCGCCACCATGGCTTTGCTCCAGAATGGGGCAGTGATTGGGGATAACAACGCCATCAGAAATGTCCCCTGTGAAACGGCGATCGCCTCTACGGAAACTATTTGCGCCAGCCTCACTAGGGACGAGTTTTTAGCTTTGGTAGATAAGTATCCTGAACTAGCCAGGGTTTATCGCCACCAATGCGGTCGGGTGGAACTATTCGATTTATTAGGGGAACAGCTACAACGCACCGCCCAAGGCAATGTGGATTTGCGCCAGCTAACCCTGGAAATGTTGCCCCAGAGTCAGGTTTACGAGTTGCAACCCGGTAGCCACAGTTTGCCCAGTGATTTGCCCGATCCCGAAAGACTTTGGTTGGTGAGTAGTGGTGAATTGGAGCAATGTCCCCGGGGTAGCGCTTTGCCTGATCCAGACTCTGCCTTGGTGCTCAAGGCCCAAACCCTTGTCCGTTTGATTGGGCTACCTCCTTTACCCCGGTTTTTCCCGGGAAGTTCTGGATCGAAAACCAATGGCAATGGTAACGGCCATGGAGAAGTGCCCCTGGCCACGGTGACCCGCCTCGCTCCAGAAGATTCCCCCTGGGATGATATTCCCTATGCTGACCCCAACCAATTGGGAGAGCCGCTACCAGAGCCCACCGTGGTCAAATCTGGGCGCAAAAGTTATCCCGTTGTGCGGGGGCAAAATCCCACCGATGCCGGGGTAGCCTGCTTCCAGATGATTAGTCAATATTTCGGTATGCCTTTCCGTCGGGACATCATCCAAAGGATTGTCACCGAAGAAATTAAGCGCAGTGAAGCCCTTTCTTTGCCCATTTGCGGTGCCATTGTGGAGTTGATGGGTTTGACCAGTCAGTTGGTCCGCATCCCCAAGGGAGTTTTTGGGCAAATGCAGGTCCCTTTTCTCATCCGCTGGCAAGATAGCCTTGCCCTGGTCTACGAAGCTGGCGATCGGGAAGTAAAAATTGCCGTACCGGAATTGGGTCTAGTCAAACGCGACACCAGTGAGTTTCTTGAAACCTGGGGAGAAGAGGGGCAAGGGGAAGTGCTGATGATGTACCCTTCCAAAGATACGCCCCAGCAACGGTTCGGCTTGAGTTGGTTTTGGCCAGCGTTGGTGAAGTACCGCTACATTCTCCTGCTGGTCTTTGTGGCATCCTTCTTTGTCCAACTATTTGGTCTGGCCAATCCCTTGATGATCCAAATCATCATCGACAAGGTGATTGTGCAAAACAGCAAAGATACCCTGCAGGTGCTGGGTATTGCGTTGGTGTCGATCGCCATTTTTGAGGCCCTCTTAAGCACCCTACGAACCTACTTATTTGTAGATACCACCAATCGCATCGACATGAGTTTGGGGTCGGAGATCATCGACCACCTACTGCGGTTACCCCTGCGCTATTTTGAGAACCGCCCAGTGGGGGAAATTTCCACCAGGGTTAACGAACTGGAAAATATTCGGCAATTTTTAACAGGTACGGCCCTGACGGTGGTGTTGGACTCCGTTTTTTCTGTGGTCTACATCGTCGTGATGATTATCTACAGCCCTCTGCTGACGGCGGTGGCCCTGGGAATTGTGCCCATTTTTGTTATTTTGACTCTGGTATTTTCCCCCCTTATTCGTAGGCAGTTACGGCTCAAAGCGGAAAGAAACGCCCAAACCCAGTCCTATCTAGTGGAGGTAATGTCAGGGATTCAGACCGTTAAAGCCCAAAACATCGAGTTGCGCTCCCGCTGGCAATGGCAGGACAAATATTCCCGTTATGTGGGGGCCGGTTTCAACACTGTCATTACCTCTACCCTAGCTAGCTCCTCCAGTCATTTTCTCAACCAGTTATCCGGTTTACTCGTACTTTGGGTGGGGGCATCCCTGGTGTTGGATGGGGATTTAACCCTGGGTCAGTTAATCGCTTTTCGGATCATTGCCGGCTACGTTACCTCCCCTATTCTGCGTTTGACCCAACTCTGGCAGAACTTCCAGGAAACCGCCCTGTCCCTGGAACGGTTGGCGGACATTGTTGATACGCCCCAGGAATCGGAGCGCGATCGCCAAAACATTCCCATGCCCGAAATTGCCGGCGAAGTGAAGTTTGAAAACGTCAGTTTCCGGTTTAAAAAACAGGGGCCATTACAGTTGAACAACATTAACCTGTCCTTCCCCCCGGGCACCTTTGTGGCTTTGGTTGGGCAGAGTGGTGCTGGTAAAAGTACCCTGACCAAACTGCTTTCCCGACTGTATGAACCCGAAGGGGGGCGGATTTTGGTCGATGGCCTTGATATTGGCAAAGTGGAACTCTATTCCCTCCGTCGTCAGGTGGGGGTAGTCCCCCAGGAAACCCTCCTGTTTGAAGGCACAGTGCAAGAAAATATTGCCCTGACTAACCCAGACGCGACCACGGAACAAATTATCTCGGCGGCTAAAGTTGCCTCTGCCCACGAATTCATTATGACCTTGCCCAACGGTTACAACACCAGGGTAGGGGAACGGGGAGCTACTCTCTCCGGGGGACAACGGCAACGAATTGCGATTGCCAGATCGGTGTTACAGCGGCCACGCATTTTGGTGTTGGACGAGGCCACCAGCGCCCTGGATTACATAACCGAACAACAAGTATGTATCAACCTTGGGGATGCCTTCAAGGATCACACCGTCTTCTTCATCACCCACCGCCTTAGCTCTGTCCGGAGCGCCGACGTAATCGTTATGATGGACCAAGGTTCCGTTGTTGAGCAGGGTAGCCATGACGAATTAATGGCCCTCAAGGGACGTTACTATTACCTTTACCAACAACAGGGCGCCGGCGGTGACGATGTTTAGTGCCCTCACCTAAAACTGTGTGAATTTTTATCAACTAGCCAGACAGTGTGCCCCCATGGGTTTTAAAACTTTGTCTATACCATTACCATTAGCCTAAATAATTTCCTCGCCCAATCAACTCTTTGTCCATCATCTTTGGCGATCGCCCCCAGAATTATGAATAGCCCCACCCAGGAACATGCTCCCCAAAGGAACGGCCACAGCTCCAAAACCATGGATGCGGGCACCTTGGCCGACGTAAAAGAACAGGAAAAGGCTGCCAAAACTCCCGTTGCTCTCTCATCCAACTCATCCCTATTCCAACCGGAACAAGCCATTGTCATGCGTCAGTCCCCCATGTGGGCCCGGGGTATTGCCATTGCGATTATGGGGGTGACTGTGGTGGCTGTGACCTGGGCTTCCATCGCTACCATTGAACAGGTGGTCCCCGCCACCGGACAACTGAAACCCCTCGATACAGTTAAGGACATCAATGCTCCCCTCAATGGGGTGGTTAAGGAAGTTTTAGTCGAAAACAACCGCAAGGTCAAAAAAGGTGAAGTGCTGGTAATCATGGATTCCAGCAGTACCCGGGCAGAATTGACCGCCGCCCAAAATATTCGCTCTAAGGTTCTCCAGGAAAATGCTTTCTATCGCACCCTACTGCAAAACGGTTTGGAGGGCAGTACCCTACAGAGGGCGATCAGCCAGCTCAACTTACCCTGGGAAGTAGTGGCTTTGGCCAATAACCGGGCTGAATTGATTAATGAAAATAAACTTTATCGTCAGCAATTGGGGTTAAGAAACGCCAGTGGTGAAGGCCAACTCAGTGCCGAACAACTTTCCCGACTGGAAATGGCCCGCTTTGAATTAGGCAGTCGTGTGACCGCTGCTGAATTGGAGATTCGCCAAATTGAAAAACAATTACAGCAGGCCAGCCTACAATTGAGGGCGGAAAGGAGTCAGCTCCAGGAAGACCAGAAAATCTTGGCTGGGCTATTGGGGCGCAACGAAGCGGCCCTCGTGGAGGCAGAGAAAAGCTTAGCGATTGAAGCAGGCATCGTTAATAGTATGACCCCCTTGCTAGAGGAGGGAGCCCTGGCACGGTTACAGGTAGAAAAACAGCAACAATCCCTCAATGACAGGACTCAGCAGTTAATCGAGCAAAAAGTTAACACGGTGGTGGAAGTAGACCGCCAAAAACAACAAATTGAGTCCCGCCAAGCAGAAATCCAGCGCTTAGAAACGGAGCAATCACGCCTTCAGTCTTTAATTTCCCAAGCCCAAGCCCGCCTGGCCAACACCAGCGCCGTAACTGATAAGGACATCTATGATCGCCTTGCAGACAACAATAAGCGGCTGGCAGAAATTGATAGTCAGATCACCAAAATCATCGTTGATAACGACAAACGGCTGACCGAATTAAACGGACAGATTGAACGGGCAAAGGTAAACCTTGGTTATCAAGAAATCACTTCCCCGGTGGATGGGGTTGTATTTGACCTCAAGGCCACCCCTGGTTACGTTACCCCCCCCAACCAAACTGAACCTCTGCTCAAAATTATTCCCGCCGATAGCTTAGTAGCCGAGGTGGATGTGACAAATAAAGATATCGGTTTCGTGCGCACTGGTATGCCCGTTGACGTACGGATTGATTCCTTCCCCTACAGTGAGTTTGGTGGAGTCGATGGGGAAGTGGAATACGTCGGCTCCGATGCCCTGCCCCCCGATCAAACCTATCAATTTTATCGATTCCCCGTCAGGATCAAGCTAGATAGCCAGGAATTAGTTAGTCATGGGCGGGAGATTCCCCTCCAATCGGGCATGTCCGTCACAGCTAACATCCGTGTCCGTGAAAAACGCACGGTGATGAGCATCTTCACAGAGCTGTTTACCAAGAAAATTGAGAGCTTAGAAACTGTTCGTTAGTGTTCTTGCTTTTATTGCCTCAAAATCAGACTGCTTCCAACTGCCACCGCATCGAAACTTTGGCTAAACTGGGGGCAGTTCTTTTTATCTACCACCATGGTCAAACGACGCAAGCTAATTTCTTACACTGCTTTCAGTACGGCGATCGCTGTCATCACTGGTTGTTTTGGTGGTAATAGTAGTAACGGCCAAGGACAAACGGTAAATGTTGGTACCATGGCGGACCTCAAGGCCAAGGGAGAGTTGAAGGGGAACACTCCCAAGGGGCCGGTGACGGTAGTACCCAATGGTAATAGTGGCCAGATTAGTGCGGTTAATCCCACTTGTACCCACAACGGCTGTCAGGTGAATTGGAAAAAAGCCAATGGTAAATTTGTCTGTCCCTGCCACGGAGCGGAATTTGCGGCCACCGGCAAGGTGCTGAAGGGGCCCGCCATCAGGGATTTACCTACCTATGCTACCCAGGTGAGCGGCAACAACATTCTGGTCAAAGCCTAGGGGCCACCCAAGGTTTTTCAAAGCCGCTTGGATAATTGGTGGGAGGAAAAAGCTAAGTTATGGTGAGAATCTTTGGGGCGACGGTGTTGGCCCTGCTCAGTTGGGGGGGCGCGGGGGAACCCTTAGTTGGCCAGGAAGTGGCCTGGCAGGAAGCGAAGGTTTTTGCTGTACCCACCCAAGCGGATCCGGCCATCGACAAAATTGTAGATAATTACCTCGATCGCCTGGAATCCTTGGGCTACGATCGCCAGCGCCAGGGCATTTGGTTACAGTCAGAATGGGCCTATTTGGGCTACAACCAGGGAGAAAGTGCTTTTCCAGCGGCTTCTTTGACCAAAATTGCCACCAGTGTGGCGGCGTTGGATAAATGGGCACCCAACCATCGTTTTATCACCCGTTTTTACACCGATGGCCCCATCCATAACGGGGTTTTAGAGGGGAATTTATTCGTCGCTGGGGACCATGATCCCCTCTTTGTCTGGGAAGAGGCGATCGCCGTGGGCAATGCCCTGAACCAAGCAGGCATTCGGGAAGTAACCGGAGATTTGGTGGCGGTGGGCAATTTTGCTATGAACTTTGAGGCCAACCCTGCCATTGCCGGAGCTTTATTTCAACAAGCCGTGGATGAAAGCCAATGGTCGGCCACAGTGAGCCAAGCCTTCGGGGATTTACCTCCCAATACTCCCCGGCCCCAAGTAAAAATTGCTGGCGCTGTCCAGACCCAGGCTGTTTTACCCGCCAACTTAGAACCGTTACTAGAGCATCAATCCCTTCCCCTAGCGGCCTTGCTCAAACAGATGAACATCTACAGCAATAACGATATGGCCGAGATGTTGGCCCAGGCCATAGGCGGAGCGGCGATCGTGGCCCAAACCACCTCGCGCTTGGGGGCAATTCCAGCGGCGGAAATTCAACTAAAAAATGGCTCCGGCCTAGGGGTGGACAATCGGCTTTCCCCCAGGGCCGTGACCAAAATGTATCAAGTTTTAGCGGCGCAACTGGAACCCCATGGCCTAGGCATTGACGATATTTTTCCCGTCATGGGGCGCGATCGCCGGGGAACATTGGAATGGCGCAGTATGCCCCAGGGATTAACGATAAAAACTGGCACATTAAATACGGTCAGTGCCCTAGCGGGTACTATTCCTACCCAGGAGCGGGGCACTGTTTGGTTTGCCATCATCAATAATGGCCCCAATTTTGATCGTCTGCGAGTCGAGCAGGACCGACTGTTACAACAAATCGCCGAACATTGGCAGGTGTTACCGGAAAATTTAAATGCTGGCCCCATGGATAAGGTTTTATTAGGCGATCCGGCCCGTAACCTAACTCCCCCACCGTCTGAATCTTGATTATTAAGAATTTTCAGACCCCTGGGATTCCTGTCGTTGTATCCTAGGCGGTGGAAATCCCTGGCCAGTCAATTTTGCCCCCTATGAATACATCATCCCCCGTTTTCATTCCCGTAATTCTTGCCGGTGGTAAAGGAGAAAGATTTTGGCCCCTAAGCCGTAGGCAACGACCTAAACAATTTTTGTCCCTGGATGGTTCCGGGGTTAGTCTATTGCAGGCCACAGCCCAACGTCTACTATCCTTGGCTGGGGACTGGGAAAATTTGTGGGTGATTACGGCGGCCCCCATTGCAGAAGGTGTTTTCGAGCAATTGCCTTCATTGCCCAAGGAAAATTGCCTAGTGGAGCCAGAGGGAAAAGATACGGCCCCTGCGGTGGCCTGGGCTAGCCTAGAAATCGCCCAACAGTATGGAGACGATGCCATTATTGGTTTTTTTCCCGCTGACCACTGGATTAAAGACCAATGCGCCTACGAGCAAACTTTGAAAGCGGCGATCGCCTATGCCCAGGAACAGGACGCCATTGTCACCCTTGGGATTAAACCCCATGGCCCCGCTACTGGTTATGGCTACATCGAGCAGGGCACATTGGAACGGGAAATAGATGGTTTACCGGTGTATCAAGTGACCCGCTTTACCGAAAAGCCCGACCGAGCCACGGCCCAAACCTTTGTGGACAGCGGTAAGTTTAGTTGGAATAGTGGCATGTTCATTTTCCGAGCCGGGGTGGTACTAAGGGAATTAGACCGGCACGCCCCCGAATTATTAGCTACTTTAAGGGCTAAGGGAGCAGCCGGTTACCCAGCTTTAGAAAAGAAAAGCATTGACTATGTATTGATGGAAAAAACCCAATTAGCCGCCGTTCTACCGGCCAATTTTGGTTGGGATGATTTGGGGGATTGGAATGCCTTGGAGCGACTTTTTCCCGAAACAGAAGCCAATGTGGATTTGGCTAACCATGTCAACTTGCATAGCCGGGGCTGTATTGTTTACGCCAGTGATGAGAACCAGATAATTGCCACCATTGGCTTGAAAGACGTGGTAATTGTGCGGGAAGGCAATGTCACCCTGGTGGTGCCCAAAGACCATACCCAGGACATCAAGGATTTGCTTAAACAACTACAATCTCAACCGGAGTACGAAAATTTGCTGTAGAATAAGCGGCCATAAAAAATTGATTTTATAAAAAATCTGGGTACCGCTAACAAATCAAAAGTTATTGATATCGGCAGCACACAATTTTTTAGTTTCTTCTGTAGAAAATCCTAAAGAATTAGACTGTGATAAATGTCTTTCAATAAATTACTGTCAACTACCCGTTAGAATATCTATCTTCCCTTCTCTAACAAGCGATCATTCTGCTCGATGTGATTCTAATTTGGGGGGATTTAGTTGAGGAAAAAAATTCCCAAGCTTGGAACCCACAGGCTATTGCCAGTGGCATTGTTTGTGCCATTTTGATTTGGTTTGCCCACTCGGTTCATGGTAACAAGTCTTAATCCAATCCAGAAATGCTCCCTAGCAAGTGAAAAAACTCACTTTCTCTGGAGTGGGGCACAACCAATTTAAGGTTTACTTATAGGGAATTCAAACCCAGGTAAACAAGATGTTTCAACCATTGTTTGCCAGAATTAAAAGACCGAGCCATCCTAGGGAGGCTATCAATGTTTAGGGAGGAGGGTTATGGGCACTAGTCCCCAAAATTCAGAGTTTACTGAGCGTTTAAGCCAAGAAATACCTTTTTTTGAGGGATTAAGGCTGGAAGTATTGCAAGAGGCCATTGCCCATGTTTCCGTTCGCAGTCATCCCGCCAACCAAGTTATTCTCCTCGAACATGACTGGGGCGGCTCAGTTTATTTCGTCATGGATGGCTGGGTCAAAATTCGCACCCATAATGTGGATGGTCGGGAAGTAACCCTCAACATTGTCGGCCGGGGAGAGATTGTCGGTGGAGCGGCGATCGAAGAGGCTCCCCGCTCCACCGACGTCATCACCCTTACCCCGGCGGAAGTGTGCAGTGTACCAGCTCCGGAATTTTACAATTTTCTCCAAACAGAGCCCATGGCGGGCATTCGTTTAGCCCAGATCATTGCTCGCCGTCTGCGGCAACTTAACCGTCGTTTGCGGCTGAGGGAAGCAGAAAGTTTAACCCGGGTGGCGGATACCCTGCTATTTTTGGCGGAAGGTCGGGGCCGAGATACGGACAAAGGGGTAATTATTCCCAATTTGCCCCACCGAGAATTGAGTAGTATTAGTGGGTTAGCCAGGGAAACTGTCACCCGTTGCCTAACTAAACTGGAAAAACGGGGCTTAATCCATCGAGAGCCGGATTTTATCAGTGTGGCCAATCTCAGGGATTTAGAAGATCTAATTTCCTGAACATAGAAAATATTGCCCTGGCACCATTGCCGATCGCCGAAACATAGTATGTCACACTAGGTGGGTTGGGCTTGTTGCCACAGAATCCCGTGTTAGATGGGTTCAAAGTTATAACTGAAAAACTTTTTCCATGACTTTTTCTGCTGACCGATCGCCGAATACCGGAATTAAAGCTGAGATTACCAATTCTGTTAGTGATCCCAAGGAGACTACGGCGGATATGGTCGATGTGAATAGTATGGATGAAGACAATTGGGTGGATGCGGGGGACGGAGAAACAGAGGAAAGCAAAGCACTACAGGAATTACCCTTGAGCCGTCAACAGCCGGTGTTGAAATCTCCCCAGACCCTGGCCATGGTGGAAAGCGCCTTTCTCGCTAGCATGGTCAGCATTATTTGGCTGATTAATTATTATTTTCCCATTGGCCCCCTATTAAGGATCCTGTTTCCCATTCCCCTGGCTCTGGTTTATCTGCGTTGGCGATCGCCGGCCGCCATTAAGGGCATGATTGCCGCCGGGTTGCTACTTTCTGTGTTGATGGGCCCCACCCGGAGTGTGGTCTTTGTCATTCCCTATGGGCTCATGAGTTTGCAGTTGGGATTCTGCTGGGTGAGAAATGCATCCTGGGGCTTTTCCATTTTTACCGGTGCACTAATCGGTACCTTTGGCTTTTTCTTTCGCTTTTGGCTATTTTCCTTTCTGTTGGGGGAAAACCTTTGGCAATATGTCATGGGACAGATCACCAATTTGCTTGACTGGCTATTTTTACAATTCAATATTTTGGCTCAGCCAGACGTGCTACTAGTACAATTCTTGGCAGTAGGTATGGTTTTCCTCAACAGTCTGATTTATATGCTGGCAGTGCATTTAACAGCGCTCTTGATTTTGGATCGTTTGGGTAATCCCATTCCCCGGCCTCCCCAATGGCTAAAAGTGATTTTAGATTACGATTATTAGACTTGGTAAATTAATGGGAAACGGCAAATTATCCCCGTGATAGGATAAATGCCAACGTTTTTGTGATCCACTACTATGGGCCTGCTATTTCTGAAACTAATGGGCCATGCCCTCGGTAGTATCGTTATGTACTGGGGTTTACTGCTTCTGCTGATTGCTCCCTGGGTATTGGCATTGCTATTAGTTGTACTCATCAATGGAGTGTGGAATCAAATCACAGGAAAGAATGAAGAATGGCAATGGTTTGGCAATTGGACAAGTGCCATTGTCGATGTGATTAATTCACTCAAATTTCAATGGATCGGCTGGATTCCAGGAATTATAATCCAAGTTTGGTACGCTGGTTACGCCGCAAACTTAGTACATAATTCGACTTTAGACAAAACGGACATCTATGTCATCGCCTTGCAATTGATGGGGAGCGCAGGGGTGATTTTTGCAGCATTGGTTTTCTACTGGCTTTATTGCCTAGTGGTGGAAGTCAATCTAGGCAAATGGATTTACATTTTAGTGGGGGGAATTTCCTTGACGGCATATTTTGTCTTTCTACAATTCCCCCAGGTTGCTGAGACTTTGGGTCAAAGATGGCAACAAATATTTGATTCCCTGCTTTGGGCCATGGTGTGAGTGATGCCATCAAAACCTGACTAAAAAGTGTCCGTGGGAACAGGTTAAGCTCCAGACAAGACAGTAAACTAAGACCATGGAAGTCCGTCTAACCTTTGCAATGTAGTCTTTTGGAGAGTCGGTTTTATGTCAGACCTGAACCGTGGCATCATGAAATTCGACGGGGCAGATAAGCCCTTCCTCGTCGCTGTTTCGGCAATGTTAATCCTGGGGGGCATTGGTGCCCTGATTATCTGGGCCCTACGGGTAGCCTACGCTGTGGGCTAGGAACTTACCGCCATCATCAAACTTAATGAGCCAATCCCTTTCCGCCGAAAAACTTCACTTCACCACTAAATTGGCCTATGGAGCAGGGGACTTTGGCCCGGCTATAACTGCCAACATTTTGGTGTTTTACCTGCTGTTTTTCCTCACCGATGTGGCGGGAATACCGGCGGCCCTGGCGGGTAGTGTGTTGATGATTGGCAAAATTTTTGATGCCATCAATGACCCGATCATTGGCTTGTTAAGTGATCGCACCCGCAGTCGATGGGGCCGGCGTTTGCCTTGGATGTTGGGAGGAATGATTCCCTTCGCTCTTTTTTACACTGCCCAGTGGTTAATTCCCCATTTCAGCGACGATCGCCTGACTAATCAATGGGGATTGTTTATTTACTATGTGGCGATCGCCATGGCATTTAATTTGTGTTACACCACGGTTAATTTGCCCTACACGGCCCTAACACCGGAGCTGACCCAGAACTACAATGAGCGCACTAGGCTAAATAGTTTTCGTTTTGCTTTTTCCATTGGCGGCAGTATTCTTTCCCTCATTCTCTACATCCTCATCGCCGCCGGTTTGCCCGATCGCCCCCAGCAGCAGTTTGGTGAATTGGGAGTAATGATTTCCGTGCTCTCCATCTCGGCTCTACTGTGGAGTGCGTTAAGGCTACAAGAAAAGGGTAAAGAACCAATCCTTTCGCCCAGTCTACGCCGACGTTTAGCGCCTCTGTTAATGGCCGCCGGCATTACCCTAATCTTATTGGCGATCGCCAAAAGTTTTAACTTGTTGGGGGGCAGCGGTTTTGATTACATCAGCTTTTTCCTCATTCTACTGGGGTTAATTTGGGGTGGATTTGGTTTTACACTGCGGGACAGCGCTGTAGAAGAACATCTACAAAAGCTTGAAAATTCCCCCAGTCCCGGAGTTACAGAAAATTTGCCTCTGCTGAAACAACTCAAAATTGCCTTCAGTAACCGGGCTTTTCTATTTGTCATTGGTATTTACCTCTGTTCCTGGTTGGCCGTCCAATTGACCGCATCAATTCTGGTTTATTTCGTGGTTAGTTGGATGGGCTTAAATGAGCAACAATCCGGCACCATTGCCCTAGCTGTCCAGGGCACCGCCCTCGTGATGCTATTTGTTTGGCAAGCTTTGGCTCAGTTTTTAGATAAAAAAGTGATCTATTTTCTCGGCTCCATGGTGTGGATGGGGGCAGAAGCTGGGCTTTGGTTAGTGCAACCAGGACAGGTTGCTTTACTGTACACCCTAGCTATTTTTGCTGGAGTGGGAGTGTCCGTAGCCTATTTAATTCCCTGGTCTATGATTCCCGATGTGGTGGATCTAGACGAATTAAACACCGGCAAACGCAGAGAAGGATTTTTCTACGCCTTTATGGTGCTATTGCAAAAAGTAGGTTTAGCCCTTGGCTTATTTTTGGTGGGGCTAACTCTGGAAGCGTCCGGCTTTATTGCCCGCATTCCTGGGGAACCAATTCCCATTCAACCGGACAGTGCTCTCTGGGCCATTCGTTTTGCCGTTGCTCCCCTGCCAGCTTTCTTTTTACTGGGCGGATTGATACTAGCTATTTTCTATCCCATAACCAGGGCAGTTCATACCGACATTCGTCAACAATTACAAGCTCGGCAGCAAAATAACCATATTTGATCTTTCCGCCATTGAGCATTGAGTAGTATAGGTCAGGATCAGCGCTGCGGATAAAGCGTATCAAGTAAAAATTGAAGGCCCCGTTGCATAAATCACCTGGGCTGAAGAAATGATTTGGTGACGGCGTAACTAGTTAAGACTAGTGTGGATGCTCTCACGGGTAATCAGGTCAATGTCTCGATCAAAAGTGTTTTTAAGCTCTGTCTTCATTTGGTCTAAAGTTCGGAAGTGCTATTTCGCCCCGACTTTGGTCTTTTTTGGGCATTCACTACATAGATGACACTACCAAATCATGCAAGGATTAAAAATTAATATCCAAACTACTGACAATCTTCTCAAGAAAGCACAGTCAGGAAAATTGGCTACCGTAGAAATAGACGAAAGTAGCGGAATTTTAAAGTATAGGTTTCACATATAAAATAGATGTAGTTCATGTCAAACCCAACAAAAGTACTGCACATGTTGTTTTTTTTGAAAAATATCTGAGCAAATGGATCTGCCCGGACCGTAAACCGTTACCATCGATAGAACAAAACTTAACATACCAGTAAAAATTTTTAACGTATGGCAATGGCTTGGTTAATGGGGTTGGGTTTGGCCCTGGCTTCGGTGCTGTGGGTGGAACTGGTGCGGGACTGCTACCATGCCCTGGCCCATGTGTGGTCGCCCCTTTATCGTCTCCATGGTTGGCACCATCGGGTGTTTCGGTCGGATTTGTCGGTGGTGAGTACGGAAATTTATCAAAAGGCCCACTGGTACAATGATGTACCGGAAGCATTGGTAATGTTAGCTTTTGGTATTTGGCCCCCGCTGTTGACTTGGATGTGGCAGGGTTTCAGTCAGTGGCCTCTAATCCTGGCCGCTAGCGCTGGAATGGTCTACACCCTAGGTTTTTTACTATCGGCGATCGCCAGGGGAGTGGGGTTGCCCAATGCAGACGAAATTACGGATTTAACCCATCGCCCCGGGCCATTTTTAACACCACCGGCCCCGTGGATGGTGAACCGGACTTATCATTGGCGGCATCATTTTGACGATCCTAATGCTTACTTCTGTGGAACTTTAACTTTGGTGGATAAAATGTTGGGCACCGCTTTGTCCCTAAAAGGTAAAAAAATTGCAGTGACCGGAGCTTCCGGTGGTTTTGGCCAAGCCCTGTTGCAGGAACTCCATCAACAAGGAGCTAAGGCGATCGCCATTACGTCCTGTGGTCAGGAAGTAACTGTTATCGGAGCAGAGAAAACTATTCCCATCAGAACCGAACAATGGTGCATTGGCCAGGAAGATCAACTGAAGGATTTACTGGCGGAAATTGATGTTTTAGTTATCAACCATGGGGTAAACGTCCACCAAAGGCGCGATGGCCAGGCAATTCAGGAAGCCTATGAAGTCAACACTTTTTCTGCCCTACGGCTGATGGAATTATTCCTAGCCACGGTGAAAACTAACCGCCACATCGCCACCAAGGAAATTTGGGTCAATACCTCTGAAGCGGAGGTGAACCCGGCCTTTAGTCCTTTGTATGAACTGAGCAAGCGGGCGTTGGGAGATGTAGTTACCTTGAAGCGCTTGGATTCCCCCTGTGTGATCCGTAAGCTGATTTTAGGACCGTTCAAAAGCAAACTTAATCCGGTGGGGATTATGAGTGCAGCCTGGGTGGCTCGGCAAGTGGTGAAGGGGGTAAAACGGGATAGCCGCAATATCATCGTCACCATCAACCCGATCACATTTATTGCTTTTCCTGTCAAGGAATTTTTTGTCTCCCTTTACTTCCGTTGCTTCACCAAAAAGTCCTAGTTGGTGTTACGGCCTTTGCCGGGATGCATAGCTGAGTAAAAGCAAAAAGAATGCCGTTCCCAAAAGATATTTCAAACCATCGGGAATCCAAGGGGCCGGGGAAATAAACCCTTCAATAATGCCCGCAACGATCAGCAGGGGCACAATGCCAAATACCAATTGAGCGGCGGCGATCGCCTGTTGTTTGATGGCGTAACTTCGACGGTAGGGCCCTGGCCAAACAATGCCCTTAGCAATGAGTAATCCCGCTGCCCCTGCCAGAAAAATTGCCGGTAATTCCAGGGAACCGTGGGGAAAAACAAAGCCCCAAAAGGGAATGGCTAAATTATGTTGGGCTACCAATGTTCCCACCGCCCCCAGCAGTAAACCGTTGTAAAACAGAGCGTAAATAGTCCATAGTCCCACCACCACTCCTCCGGCCACCATGCCAAAGGCCACAGAGAGATTGTTGATCATAATGCCACTGGCCGCCACCGGCTTCATCGTTAAAATTGACCCCATCCAGAGCTGGCCTTCGTCCCGAACAGTGCTGATTAAATCCCCTGGCACCACCAATTCTAGAAAAGCGGGATCCCGCCAGCTATACCACCAGGCAATGGCACTGGCGAAGCAAAAAATACCAAAGGCCGCCATGGTGTAAATCCCCGTTTGTCGCAACACTAACGGCAACTGCCACAGGTAAAATTCTTTTACTTTGCCCCATTCCTGTCGGCGATCGCCTTGGTAAATCTGGCTGTAGGCCCTAGTGATTAAAGCTTGTAAGTTTTGCCTCAGGCGGGGATTGAGATTATGGGTTTGGGCTCGGGCCAGGTCGGCGGAAGTAGCCCGGTATAAACTAGCCAACTGTTGAATGTCCTCCGTGGCCAGGAACTTGATCCCCTTGGTTTCCATACGGGTCAAAATTTGGTCCAGAGTCTGCCAATCTTGGTCACGGCGGGCAATCCAGCGACGAAAATCCATGGGAGAAAACCTAACAAATAAACTATTTTGGCACCTAAGTTCCAGCCCTCGACCCCTAAGTGAACGGCAAGGATTTTCCCTGGATAGATGCCACTCCCCGAAAATATCGCAAGCAATCGCTAGAATGGAGGGCAATGTCTAGTTTTCCTGACCACATCCTAGGTACCTATGCCCCAATTTCCGTGGAAAGATAACGATGCCGAGCTGTCCCCCTTAGAAGCCTTCCTAGCCGAATGGGATGATCCCGAAGCGGAGGAGGAGGATTTTCGCAACGATTTCTTCCGGGGATCGGAGGGGCGGCGCAAAAAAGCAGCGGTAATGCTTATGGCCATTTGGACAGTCGTCATCACTCTCCATTACTGGGTTTGGGGCAGTTGGCTGGTGTGGGCCCTCACCGGTGCCCTCTCTTTGCAGGCTCTCAGGTTAATGAAAGCAACCCCAGAAGAAGCCCCCCCCCTGCTTACTGGAGATGCATCCACGGTGCCCTATCCCCAGGTTTGTTTAATGGTGGCCGCCAAAAATGAAGAGGCGGTAATTGGCAAAATTGTGCAGCAGTTATGCTCTTTGGACTATCCCGGCGATCGCCATGAAGTTTGGATTGTGGACGATAACAGCACTGACCGGACTCCGGCCATCTTGGACCAACTACGTCAGCAGTATCCCCAGTTAAAAGTAGTAAGGAGAGGCGCGGGGGCCAGTGGCGGTAAATCAGGGGCTTTAAATGAAGTGTTAGCCCAAACCCAAGGGGACATCGTTGGCGTATTTGATGCCGATGCCAATGTGCCCAAAGATTTACTGCGGCGGGTGGTGCCCTATTTTGCTTCACCGACTTTTGGGGCTCTACAAGTACGCAAAGCGATCGCCAACGAAGCTGTCAATTTTTGGACCAGGGGCCAGGGGGCGGAAATGGCCCTAGATGCCTATTTTCAACAGCAGAGAATCGTTACCGGCGGCATTGGAGAACTGCGGGGTAATGGTCAATTTGTGGCCCGCCAAGCCCTAGATGCGGTGGGCGGCTGGAATGAGCAGACCATCACCGATGATTTAGACTTAACCATTCGCTTACATCTCCACCAGTGGAAAGTGGGTATTTTAGTCAATCCCCCGGTGGAAGAAGAGGGAGTCACCACGGCGATCGCCCTTTGGCACCAACGTAATCGCTGGGCGGAAGGCGGCTACCAACGATACCTCGACTATTGGCGCTGGATTTGCACCCAACCCATGGGCTGGAAGAAAAAGTTGGATTTGTTTTCCTTTCTATTAATGCAATATCTTTTACCCACCGCCGCTGTACCGGATTTACTCATGGCCCTGTGGCAAAGACGTTTTCCCCTGCTCACTCCCCTCAGTTATCTGGCGATCGGTTTTTCCTGTTGGGGCATGTACTACGGACTAAAGCGCTTAACTCCCAGCGAAGGCGAATCTCCTTGGCAACAAATGCCGGCCCTACTAGCTCGCACCATCGGTGGCACCATTTATATGTTCCACTGGCTGATCATTATGCCCGCCGTCACCGCCCGCATGGCTTTTCGCCCCAAACGACTCAAGTGGGTGAAAACGGTCCACGGTGCTGCTACGGAGGATGCCCTTGAGCTGAAACAAAGTTAAGAACCAAGCGTTAATTATTAATTGTTATTGAGGCACAAACTATGGCATTAACCATGCCACGATTTTTTTCTGCTTTCCTTTCCCCCTTATCCGTAGTGCTTCTGGTGGCTGGTATGGGATTCCCTGCTGTCCAAGCTTTGGAACTGGGTGAACCAGAAGGTCAACTGCAAGCCCTCCGGAAGGTTTTCTGCTCGACGGAAGATGGTCAACCGATAATCTACTGGTGGGAAGGTAAAACCTATAGTCGGATTCCAGGAGAGCCAGACCGTTTGCTTTTTCTGGTGGAGGGCATGAATATCCGCCAATGTGGCCCCCTGGCAGATGGCCATGATGACGAAGATTTTCGCATGGTGAGCCGGGAGATTTTACTCTACAAAGATCCCGTTACCGGAGAAGTGTTACGTCAGTGGGAAAATCCCTGGACTGGCAAAACAGTCGAAGTCTTTCATGTGGCCAACGATCCGGTGAATTTTAGCTATCGCTTAAAGGACAATGACGGCAGTCCGATCGCCAGGGAACTTACGGTGTTAGGAAACCAATGGTGGATGAACGTAACCGTGCCCCTGTTTTACCCCAATCCCTTGGGAGGGAAATTTCAGCGCTATGTGGGGGGAACCTATCACGCCACGGAGATGTTCAACTTCTTTGGTGATGTCGACGCTTTGACGGATCCCCAGGGGACCTCAGCCCCGGCCTCCGTTGGTTGGGCTAGGCTTTCCAACTGGTTACCTTGGATGGAAATGGGCGATCGAGTTGGGTTGTTATACTTCAACACCGCTGGGCGTAAATTAGCCAGCTTCGATGATTTGTCGGCAGTAATGCAGAAGGAAATTACCACTAACTTTCCCGAGTACGTTGAACCGCCACCCTTATCTGACCAGCGTCCCAACGAAACCAGTTGGAGTTCATTCCGGCAACTCTTAGAAAGTGGTAAAAATCAGTAACTGGGAACTACTTTGGTATTCAACGTTGGATTTTTTAACACCAACGTCAAGTCTCCGAATTATCCTCCGCATCAAAGGGAGTAGAAATTGCCGGTTGAAAAAGGCGGAAGACGTCATTGTTTGCTATGATATGGAACTGTCAGTCTGGAGAGATGGCTGAGCGGTTGAAAGCGGCTCCCTGCTAAGGAGTTATGGGGTTTATAGCTCCATCGAGGGTTCGAATCCCTCTCTCTCCGTTTACTCCTATTCCTGAACAGTGCCTAGCAAATAAAGTAGAGCCATGCGGATGGCTACTCCACTGGTTACTTGGTCTTGGATCAAGCTAATGTCCGGGTCATCCATCAGTTCGGAGCTAATTTCTACCCCCCGATTCACCGGCCCCGGATGCAGCACTTTTACCCCTGGTTGACACACCTTTAGGCGATCGTGGGTAATGCCGAAATAATGGTGGTATTCCCGCAAACTGGGTAAAAGATGGGCTGTCATCCGTTCTTTTTGCAACCGCAAAGTCATAACTATATCCGCCCCTTCCAAGGCTGGCTGCAACTGCCAATGACAATGGAGTTTACCCGATCCCGGCGCTAGGGTTAATTGTTGAAATTCCTTTGGTAACAGGGTGGGAGGCCCCGCTAAATGCACGTCAGCCCCGGCGGTAGTTAGACTCCACAGATTAGAACGCGCCACCCGGGAATGTAAAATGTCTCCTACCACCGCGATCTTCTTTCCCTGGAGGCATTGAATGGCAGGATTGTCCGGCGCAAATTGGGAGCAGATAGTAAATAAATCCAGTAATCCTTGGGAAGGATGCTCATGTTGCCCATCCCCCGCATTGAGTACCTTGACTCCGGTTTGGAGCCGGTCCATTTGGGAAGCAATGAAATGGGGCACCCCGGCCTGTTGGTGGCGGATAACAAAAATGTCAGACCCCATGGCAAGGTAAGTTTTGGCGGTGTCCAAAATAGTCTCTCCCTTGGTAAGGGAAGAAGTACCAGGGGAAAAATTCATCACATCAGCGGAAAGGCGCTTGGCCGCTAACTCAAAGCTGCTGCGGGTGCGGGTAGATGGCTCAAAAAAAAGATTGGTGACTACTTGTCCCTGGAGGGCAGGTACTTTTTTTGTTTGTCCACTCAGTACTTGCTGGAATGTGGTGGCGGTCTGTAGCACAATGTCTAATTCTTCGCCCCGCCAATCGGTTAGGTCTAAAATGTGGTTTCGAGTCCAACTGGCCACCATGGTCATTGCCTTAGATTGCCTTAGATTGCCTTAGATAGATATGGGGCAGGCGGTAGTCCCCAGGGATCCATATTGGGGGCGATCGCCAGTTAATGCAAGTCTTTTCCTCGCTACACTAGGGAGGAACGTTCCCATGTATTTAGCTAAAAGTCCGTGGTATTCTGAAATGCGCCAACGGTGTTTAGCTTTTGCCCTAATTTGACTGCCTTTGACTATGACCACCGCAACCCATTTGCTGAAACTTGCCGCGACAGTTCTATTAGGAAGCTTGGTGACAACGGCCCCATTAGTTAGGGCCCAGTTCACAGCCCCGGCTCCCCAGAATAATACTTCCACCCCGATCCCCAAGGTGGAACTAAATTTCCAGCCCTTGGAAACGGCCTTAGCATCCCAGCAGTTTAGTCAGGCCAATGAAATTACCCGCCGCCTGCTGTTGGCCGCTACCAATCGGACACTCCAGGGTTGGTTGACCACCGACACTATTGAGCAAATTCCCTGCCAGGATCTGAAAACCATTGATCAGTTATGGTTACAACATTCCAACAATCGTTTTGGCTTCACTCCCCAATTGGAAGCGTTTTTGGCCACGGGGAATCGCCCCGGTAGATTAATGTCACCGGAGTCCTACGACCAATTTGGTGATCGCATTGGCTGGCGTAAAGAGAACCAGTGGGTCATTTTCAAGAAAAATTTGGACTTCACCCTTAACGCCCCGGCGGGCCATCTACCTAGCCCCAGGGATGAGTACCAAATTAATGGTGGGCGCTTAGAATACACTGCCCTCATGGGTCGTTTCCAAGTCTGTCAATCGGGACAAGTACCCACTGCTCCAGTGCGCTTTACCCCCTTTGGCTCCTAGAAAAAAAGCCTCTGCCGAAGAGTCTTGAGCAATTAATTAAAAAGGTAACAGTAACAGGTAAGCCCATGGCCAATTTAGAAACCTATGTGCGGATGGCGGAGGATGAACTGACGGAATACAGCAGTGAGGCCCGCAAAATAGAAAAAATTCGTCGCAAGATGGCTTTATCTCTCAACTACAAACAACAGCAGGAGTTAAAAGCTGAGGTGCTAGAAATTATGCCCCAGGGATTTTTGCCTCGGTTAGTGGAAGATAATCGTCAAACGGCTGCCCTACCTTTTTGGGGTATTGCAGGCTTGGGCTTATTATTTGGTATTTCCCTGCAACAACCGTTGGACTTTCTGGCTCCGGCGATCGCCTTACCCATAGCGGTCAAAATTCAACAGTGGGGCTGGAAATTACAGGCTAAAAGGTTACTTCTGAAAACCATTGATGAATTGGAACAGAGAATCAAAAATCCAGAACAGTCTGCCGGATGAATTATTTTATTTAAGCAAGCTGGCATCAACGGCAATGCTCGTGCTAGCGAGCTCATCTTCAACCGGATTAAAACTTTTTATAACCCGGCCACAGAACCACCATTTTTGAAAATATTTATGGCTAATGGGATCCGTTAAATCGGTGAGGGAATCGATGCCAATACCGTTGCGGCCATGGGTTTTGCCAGAACTGTGGATATATTTTCCTTCCCCCAGATACATTCCCACATGATCCACCCGTTGATTGCCAAAAAAAATTAAATCCCCCGGTAAAAATTCCTTGGCGATCGCCTCCACCATTACTTGGTTTAATTCTCCCGATCGCCGTTGGGGCCTCACATCAACTACTTGCTGACAAAAGGCGGCCTGTTGATAGGAATCCCTGGGTAGCCAAATACCTTGACTAGCAAAAGCGGCTTGCATTAAACCGGAACAGTCGTAGTTGGGGCCGATATTACCTCCCCAAAGATAGTAATTTTCCCTTTGCTTCGCTTCCAGCAAATAGTCAATTACCTGGGAAATTCGCTGTTCAATTTCGGCTCTGGTTACTGTCACTGGTTGATAAGCATGAACGGCCGGGGTCAAATTTTGTAAATCGTCCTCCGCTAGCCAACCTTGGTAACGGTCTTCCGCCTGTTCCACCAACACTGCTGACCGTTCAATCTTCTCTGTTAGGCGCAAATATCGTCCCTGTTTTGCTTGGGTAGCTAATTCCTGGTGATCGCTACTGTCGTAAAAATTTAAATCCTGTTGGCAAATGAATTGGCCTGTGGGAGATACCGGCAACATCGACTGAAACTTATTTCCACTCGCCATAAACTCCTCTATTTTCCTCCAGAAAAGCCGGAAGCCCGGAGTTCACGCCTACCACAAGCATCCCTTATTGCTGCTACCTTCCGGTCCTGACAAGATTTGGGCGTTGTAATCGCATGAGTCCGAGCCATTTCTAACCTATCACACTTTCCGTCGCCTTGCTCTCATATTCCGACCTACCCACTGCCCAAGCCCTGGAACGATAAAACCAGACAAGGTAGCGGCATTTCAACTGCATTTCCCTATCTGGTCTTAGTTGTCACTATTGTTCTCAACGGAGAGGGAGGGATTCGAACCCTCGTTGAAGTTACCCCCAAACAGCATTTCCAGTGCTGCGCCTTCAACCGCTCGGCCACCTCTCCAATTTGGTCACAAGAAATGATTATACAATAGTGGAAGACACAAACCTAATTTGGATTCAAACCAGCCCATAATGTCCCGTTCCCACCGAGTTCTGATCCACGATCGCCAAAACGAAAAAGACTACAGCGTGATTGTCTCCGACGACCGTTACATTCTCCACCAGGCGGAAGACCAAGGTTTTGAGTTACCGTTTTCCTGTCGTAATGGGGCCTGTACGGCCTGTGCGGTGCGGGTTATTTCTGGGCAAATCCATCAACCGGAGGCCATGGGACTATCCCCGGACCTACAACGGCAAGGTTATGCTCTTCTCTGTGTTAGTTATGCCCAATCGGATTTGGAAGTGGAAACCCAAGATGAGGACGAGGTTTATGAGTTACAGTTTGGCCGCTACTTTGGGGCTGGTCGGGTGCGATTAGGTTTGCCTTTAGATGAGGACTAGGTAGGCTACAACTACAACCTGATTTTCCTAGTTGCAACCTTTCGTTTGGCCAAATTGAGAATTTTTGTAATGACTTCTGCCCAAAAACCCGTTTTTTCCCCATCTGATCTACAAACTTGGTTAGAAATTGCAACGGAGGCGGTGCTGGCGGCGGGGGCGGAAATTTTTTCCCTCTGGGGTAAGGTGCAACAGATACAGGAAAAAGGCCGGGCCGGAGATTTGGTTACGGAAGCCGATCGCCAAGCGGAAGCGATTATTTTGGAAATCATTAAACGCCGTTGCCCAGACCATGCCATTTTGGCCGAAGAATCAGGGCAGTTAGGACAGGTTGACAATCCTTTTTGTTGGGCCATTGATCCCCTCGATGGCACCACCAACTTTGCCCATAGCTATCCTGTGTCCTGTGTTTCCATTGGATTACTGATCCAAGACATTCCCACAGTGGGCGTAGTTTACAATCCCTTTCGCCAGGAATTATTTCGGGCTGCCACCAGTTTAGGAGCCACATTAAATCGCCGGCCCATCCAAGTATCCACCACCGCCAGCTTGGATAAAAGTTTACTGGTGACGGGTTTTGCCTACGACCGAGTGAAAACTTTAGATAACAACTATCCAGAATTTTGCTATCTCACCCATCTCACCCAAGGGGTACGGCGCAGTGGCTCAGCGGCGATCGATCTCATCGATGTGGCCTGCGGTCGTTTGGACGGCTATTGGGAAAGGGGGATTAATCCCTGGGATATGGCCGCTGGCATTGTCATTGTGCGGGAAGCAGGGGGAATAGTTTCCGCCTATGATTGTTCTCCTCTGGATCTAAGCACTGGGCGCATTCTGGCCACCAATGGGAAAATTCACCAGGAACTGAGCCAAGCCCTGGCGGCAACTCCCCAATGGTTCCAGCAGTACGCCGCCGCTAGAGCACAAAAAATTTGATTGCTTTGGTGCTCAAGAGAAATTAGGGGTCAAGCTTTGGTGAACGTTTCTAACAATTTGAGAGTATTTTTCTCTTTCTGAGGAATAATGGAGTAGAAAGGGATAGAAATGCCCCCCTCCCGTAATTTTTATGAGCTCGTTTCCCATCAAGCAAGGACTGTTTAATTATGACGTAGTTGACCACCACGCCATTCTTGGCTGTCCTCTGGATGCGACTCCCGAAGAAATTCGTAAAAGTTATCTCAAGATTGCTTTCCAACTACACCCCGACACATCAAAAGCTACCAACGAAGAAGAGCAAGCCTTAGCAGCAAAACTTTTCTCCAAGTTTGTTAACCCGGCCTATGAAGTTTTAAGCCGAGAGAACGACCGTAAAGAACACTTGCTTATCATCCAGCAGACAGTGAGCAACTTAGCTAGCATAGGGCAACCGAGCTTTAGCAGTGCAGAGTCCCAGAAACTCCAGGGAGCAAAGCAAAATTTGGAATTGGTTTACCGCAAGGTGGTCACCCCCCTGAGCAAAGGGCTTTACGAAGACTTTAAAACGGTTTTTCGCAAGATTGCCCAAGTGAGCGAATACAATCTGATTTTTTTGATGGTGAAAGGGGAAAATGCTTCTGCCCGCCCTGTGTTCCAAACTATTGCGTCTTCAAAAGAAACGGTTCCTCCCGTGGTTTCAGGACGATCGCCCCAGGGCCCAACCCCAACCCCTCCCATCAATAATCCCCCGGCGGAAGAACTTTCTCCCTTTGAAAAGAGTTTACGGCGAGCCCAGGAAAACTTTGATCGTCGGCAATATGAGAAGGCCATTGCCGAATTGAAATCTGCCCTGAAAACCGACCCCAAAAATGCCCAGGCTCATTGTTTATTGGGCATGGCCTATCTAAAGAACAACATGATGACCATGGCCAAGGTTCACATTGGCTCAGCAGTGAAGTTAGACCCCAATGACCCTAAAGTGATGGCGGCGAAAAAAGAATTGGCCAAGCACACTAGTTCCGGCAGTAGTCAGGAGGGAGCCAAGTCCAGCCAAGGGGGATTTTTGGGCGGGTTATTCGGGGGCAAAAAGAAATAACCCAACCAATTAACATCAGGTAAGTAGTGGGAAGTTCAGAATGTTTTAAGGTTCCTCAGCCCTAACGTCGAGGGCGAATCACTAAGCGGCGGTGGGGCTCATAGCCCTGGCTTTCTGTTTCCAAATCCTGGGAATCTTCAAAAAAGCTATGGACCTGACGGCGATCGGCCGCAGTCATATCCTCCATCTCCACTGGCTCAAGGGTTTCCCGTACCCGTTGGGCTGCCATTTCCGATAAAGAAATCAACTCCGACTGGCGACGAGACCTAAATTCTGCCAACTCCACCGTGATGGGCGTAAAGTTTATGCCACCGTCGGCCACGGCAGGACGTAGAGAAGCATTGAGTAAATACTGAATGGCATCTAAAGCCAAACCGTTCTCCGCTAGCAACCGCTCAATCTGGCTTGAGGATAGATTTTTTTCCTCAATGACTAACCAAGGGCCCATCACCAAAGTATTTTCTTTATCCTCTGCTACGGTGACAGTACTGGGAAAACCCATTAGAGTGAGAAGTTCTTCGAGCCAATTCTGGGCTTGGGTAACTATTTTTTCCATCGTCAATATTCAGGTCTCAATTTAACTTCCGCAATCACAATAAAGCCTCCATCTCTACTGAGAAAGGTGAAGACTTATGGTTTAAAAATTTACGAGGTTTTTTCCTTCTTTTTACTGCTTTTCTTTTCAAAGGGTAGGGACTCCCGGCCTTGGGTGGCTTTTTGTTGTTCATCTAACAACTTTTGCAGGTTTTCCGGTAACGGCTCTCGCATCAGAATGAGGGTCTGTATTGTCTGGAAGACGTTGGCCATGACAATGTACATCAAAACCCCGGCCGGCAAAGGGAAGAACAGGAACATGCCGCTAAACAAAATAGGGGTAATTTTGTTGATGGTCTGTTGCTGTTGGGCTTGAGCGTTGGGTGCACCTCCCCCGGAGGCACCGGACAATTCTTGGTTGAGATAAATGCTGAAGCCAAAGAAGACAATCATGCCAAGGATGTCCCAGTTGATCTCACCGTTTTCGCCAGTTACTCCCACTTGCCCCAGGGCCTTGATGAAGAGAAAGCCGGTGCGGGCCGCAATGCCGGGGATAGTTACTTGGACGGTAGCATCCCCCGGTACTAGGGCTTCAATGGTGCCGTCGGGATTAACGCTAATGCGGTCTTCACCTTTGGTGACACTATAGGTAGGGGTTAAAATTTGGCTATTTTTTTCGGGGATTACTTGGTTAAAAGCTTTGCCTTCGGTGCTCTGAATTTCCAACTGGGTTTTCTCCCCGACTCCAAGCATTTTGCCACCGGGCAGGAAAACAGCAATGGGATAATGGAGGGCTTCGTCTACGTAGATATTTTGGGGTTTCGTGGAGAAAGTTTGGGGAACAATGCGCTCTACCTGTTCCTGGGGTAATATTTGCAGGTCAACGGTGTAATTAATATCGGAAAAGGGAGATCCCCGCAGGGTGGCAAATAGGGCAAACAGGATGGGCATTTGCAGCAACAGGGGTAGGCATCCGGCCAGGGGATTACCAAATTCCTTCATGACCTTGGCCATTTCTTCTTGCTGTTTGGCTGGGTCGTCCTTGTAGCGTTTTTGGATTTCTTCTTGGCGCTCTTTCATCAGGGGCTGGGTGATTCGCATTTTTCTCATGTTGCGAATCTGGCCGGCACTGAGGGGATAAAGCCCTAAACGAATTACTAGTGTGAGGGCAATAATAGCAAAACCATAACTGTGTACAATCCCGAAGAAAAAATCCAGGATTGGCAGCATGATATTTGTCGAAATAAAACCGATACCAAAATCCATTGCTAACAAGCTCTCTAGATAAATATTGCCAAGGTTGCCGGGAAGACTGGGGGGCTCAATGGCTCCAGTGCTTGATTAATATCATTAATTACTGTTGTTTCTACTGCTGGGTGATAGCTTCTAAGGGGCGACCGGTTTTGTCGGCGACCCGTTCGGCCATATAGTCATAGACTTCCCGAAAGTTAGGCATGGCCCGCAGCTCTAGCCGAGAACGGTCATTGAGGGTGACAACTATATCCCCCCAGAGGCCTATCCCCCTAGGCATTTTAATCATTTTCGCCACTTCGCCATAGACGATGTCGGTGCGGTCTTTACCCATCCAACCGCCGGTGACAGAAATACGGCGATCAGTAATTTTGTAACGAAGCCAGATGGCCCGGACGATCGCCCCAACGGTCAAAGGGAGAAAGATGACGGTGAACCCCAATAAAATATTGACGATCAAGTCCCCGATGTGGGGGCCGCCCTCATAATAAGTGGTTTCTCGAATGCCCATGGTCAATAATCCCAGCTTGGCTAAATAACTGCTCTAATTCTCGCAAAAAACGTTCATAATTGCACCCAATGCCCTGGGGCAAGACAATAATCACCACATCAAAACCCGGCTTGATTTGGGGCTGAAAATGGTTAATGACGGCGCGAATTTGACGTTTTAGACGATTTCTAACCGTGGCTTTTTTACTAACTTTTTGGCTGACGGTGATGCCAAAACGGCTATGGTCGGCCTGGCGATCGCCTAGAACCCGCATTAGTAAATTGCTGTGACGATGTCGCTTTCCTTGCTGATAAACGGTCTGGAAATCTTGCCAGTGTTTTAAGCGCAGTGTTTTGGGTAGTCCCACGGAAGGAAACTATACAGCCAAGCGATGACGACCTTTGCTCCGGCGGGCCTGGATAACTTTCCGGCCGTTATGGGTACGCATTCTGGCCCGGAAACCGGAAGTACGTTTTTGTTTGCGGTTGGTTCCGCCGAGGGTTCGTTGAGTCATGACCCGTTACTCCACAAAAAAAGACACAGTCTCCAATTGTATCATTGCTCATGGATTAAGCTAACTCTAAAATTCGATTGGCGATCGCCGGGGAGACGGGTAACACCGACAGGCGGTTCCCTTTTTTAAGGACTCCTAATTCCTCCGGACTAAACTGGGCTTTGAGGGTGGACAAAGTAATCATCTGGGCAAATTCCCTGGTAAAACTGGCTTTAACGGTGAACCAACGGGGCTTCTCCAGAGTAGCCTTGGGGTCAAAGTATGGGCTAGCAGGGTCAAACTGCGTGGGGTCCACCACTTGCTCGGCAGTAATGGTCATTAGCCCGACAATGCCCGGTGGCTTGCAGTTGGAATGGTAAAAAAAAGCTTGATCTCCCACAGCCATGGTTTGTAAAAAGTTGCGGGCTTGATAATTTCTCACCCCATCCCAGAGGGTCTCTCCTTCCGCTTTGAGATGGTGAATGCCATAGGTGACGGGTTCGGACTTCATCAGCCAAAAAGCCATAATTAAATCTGGTTTGAAAAGGTTGGAAGTGACTAATTTAGGTGGGCCCTTTGTTCATAGGCTTGCCAAGCTAAATCCACTAGGGCAGTAATGATGGCCACGGCCACCTCTGTCCCCCCTTTTCTTCCCTGGACTATGATGTGGGGTATGTTAGCTTTTTGCAAATTTAATTCCACGTCTTGGCGATCGCCAAAATTAGTGGCGGTGGCAATGACCAGGGCCGGCTGGATGCGTTGGGCTTCTACTAACTCCATCAGGGCATCTAAGGCGGTTTGGGCGTGACCAATTACGAAAATCCCATCTGGGTAACGGTGGGCCAAGTTCAATATGCCCCAGGCTTCCTCTGTTCTTTCCTTTTGGGGCCTGGTAATGCTTTGGGTAGCACAATAAACAGGGTTGGCAAAGGTCTTTTGCAAAGTGGGGACAATGCCTACCTGTACCATGGGCACGTCCACAAGAATGGTGGTGCGGGATGCTAAAGCGGCGGCCCCCACCGTCAGTACCCGGGCGGAAAAATGCAGTAGGTTGAGGTACTCAAAATCCCCCGTGGCGTAGATAACTCGCCGCAGAATCTCATACTGAGCAGGGCTATGGCCATGGTCCCCGATTTCATAGTCGATGGTGGCTAGGTTTTGGGCGTCGCTAATATGCCAATTCATTATGCTTGTGCCATTGCAGGGGGTGAAATGCCTCCATACCATCTTCCCCTATTTCTACAATCCCAGATGGTTGGGGGGCGGGGATTTTTCCCCACTAAAATTGTATTTGTTCCCTTTCCTTCCCCTTGGCCATGGTCAATTTTCGTCGCCGGGCTCTCCAACGTCGTCTGCAAAATGATCCCTACTACCGTTTTCAATCTTGGCAAGAATTGGCGATCGCCGGGGAATTGGGCCTCAGGATTGAAGTTAACCAAGCCACAGTGGATGAATGGCTGCGTTTGCCTGGGTTATCTATTCACCAGGCCCGACAACTAAAAGAATTGAGCACCATGGGGGTGCAATTTCTAGCCCTGGAAGATTTGGCCGCTGCCCTCAATGTCCCAGTGCAACAAATTAAGCCTTGGGAACCCATACTTTCCTTTACCTATGCCGATCCGGATAGCCTACTGGCACCACCAAAAATTCCGGTTAACCAAGCCGACCTTAACCAATTACTTACCGTGCCCCATCTATCTCCGGCGATCGCCACTGCGTTGTTGCAAGAAAGGGAGATTGGGGGAGACTACCGCAACCTAGGGGATTTACAAAAGCGTTTAGGATTGCCAGTGGCATTGATTACCCAACTGATCCACTATCTACAATTCTAAAAAGTGCTAAAACCACTCTCAAGCCGGCCGAGAGTTCGGGCTGACCAACCCCACTAAAGCTAGGAAAAAATCCATTACCTAGCCCTTGGACTATATTGGACTAGGGAATCGATCCAAGTTAGTTAATCCATCCATCCTTTTCCCAACTGTTGGCGGTTTTATGTCTGCCATTGTTATAGACTGTCCTGCAAATTTCCCCCTGCCCCGGCTCGCTTGATCCATGCCCAATCCTCGACGCATTGTCTTTGGTGATGTCCACGGCCATTTCGACGCCCTTACTGCTTTGTTCGAGGCGATCGCCCCCAATGAAAGAGATGGGGTTTACTTCGTCGGTGACCTGATCGACCGAGGTCCAGAAAGCGCCAAAGTGGTGGATTTTGTCATGGAGAACAAGTACCATTGCCTGTTGGGTAACCATGAACAAATGATGTTGGATGCGGTGGGGGGCTTTAACTTTTCTCCCCAACTACTACATGCTTGGATTTATAGCGGCGGCAAATCAACCCTAGAAAGTTATGAGCACCAGATTCCCCAAAGCCATGTGGACTGGATGCGCAACTTACCCCTCTATCTTGACCTGGGGGATGTTTGGTTAGTCCACGCTGGGGTAGATCCCCGCCTCCCTATCGAAGAGCAGGGAGAAGCCCAATTCTGTTGGATCCGGGATGAGTTCCATCGCTACCCCTATCCCTACTTTGCCAACAAGTTAATTATCACCGGCCACACCATAACGTTCACCTTTGCCAACGTGGAGCCGGGTAAGTTAGTGTCGGGCCCCGGTTGGTTGGATATTGACACTGGGGCCTATCATCCCAAAAGTGGCTGGCTCACTGCCCTAGAACTAAATAACCAAGAAGTGTATCAAGCCCATATCTTCACCAATGAAGTCCGCCGTTTGCCCCTGGAAGACGCAGTGGTTCCCCTGCCGCCCCAGAACTTGCATCGTTCCCGGCAGAAAGGGAAAAAAAGAGGTCTGCTGGGGTAGCCTGAGAGCCTGTTTTAAAAGCCCCCTGGCCCCCAATTTTTTTGGGAAACTGAGTGAAAGTCCCCCGTTATTGGCGGATATTGTCCATGAAGCACTCAGCCGCAGCCAGCTAGAAACGACCTATGGTGGAGACCCAAAAAATTAGCCGATTCTTTTTTGACCAAGGCCAATCAAAATTGAGCCCCAACTCGCTACTGCTGAAATTGGGGTTTTCCTGCACCAAATCTTGGTCAAAGTGAGAAAGTATTTATTTTAGGAAAATGACCGATGACGGAGGTTCCCTAATCCAAGTTGAACTGGTTGCCCCGCTTATACTGCAGGTAGGCCGCCACAAACAGCCCTGCTAGGGTTACAGGAATTAGTCCAAGTACAATGCCGAGCAATAGGGGTTCGATCACGGGTTTTCTCCAAAGGGTTATTTATTATCTTTGCTATCCTACCAAAAATTCCCCCAGTGCTTCCCATGCAAAAAGCTTGCGGAAGTTTCGACCACTGTGATAGTGTTATAAATCGTCAGGTAAACGACTGGGGCTTGTAGCTTAGTGGATTAGAGCGCGTGGCTACGGACCACGAGGTCGGGGGTTCGAGTCCCTCCAAGCCCGTTTTTTGCATCACGCCGATTATTATCATCGGGCTGGGCTCCCTAGCTGGGCCCAGTTTTTTTATAGCTATGGAGTTGTAGACTTTAGCTTTCCGGCCTGAGCACAGGGGACTATGAATTTCCCAGGACCAAACCAAAGATTCGGCTATCTACAGAGGCTAGAATTAGAAGCATCAAGGTGAGTTTGACGCACTCGTGTTTTGCTAGGCCACAGATATGGGGCAGGAGTTTCCACCATGGGCTACGGAAAGATTTTAGTTGCCTTAGACCGTTCTGAATTGGCCAAGGAAGTTCTACAGCAGGCGATCGCCCTAGGCCAGAAAGAATCCTCCCAGTTGATGGTGTTCTACTGTATTCCAGTGGACAGTCAGGATTTGAGTATTTACCCCAGCTTTTATGGGGAGGCGGCCATTGGCTTTTCCCAGATAATTAAAGAACATTTGGAAGAACAACAAACGGAAGCCCGGGAGTGGCTGCAATCCATTGTCCAACAGGTGCAGGAGGATGGGGTGGCATGTGAGTGGGATGTAAAAGTCGGGGAACCAGGGCGCTGGATCCGTGACATGGCCAAAAATTGGGATGCTGATTTGGTAGTGCTTGGTCGCCGGGGGCTCAAGGGTTTGGCAGAGGTATTTTTGGGCAGTGTTAGCAGTTATGTCATTCACCACGTGCAATGCTCGGTTTTGATTGTCCAACATTAGCTAGCCGGATTATCCTCGCCCCCGCTTAAATTTCCCTATTTTTTGATGACGGATTTACCCCATTCCCCGGAGTCGGCATCGACATCAGACCGGGACCGACAGATTTTTCTAGAGGCGATCGCCGGTCGGGAAAGAACCTTGGTAGATGTGATTGGCCAGGCGGGGGGAGATTTTCTCAAAGGAGAGTCCCCCGTACCTAAGTTAATACAGCGAAAGACAGAGCTGAAATTGTTTGTCAACGATCATTTGCAGGACTCTGAAGGGGCATTATTGTTGGTGTTACAAACCCGCATTGACGAAGCAGACGCCTTAATTAGCAAACATTTGGAGCTTCCCCTAATAGCCTTGACCACCATGGTGGAGCAGGTGCTAGATAATTCTGCCCTGTTGACAGAAATTGTGCGTCAAGCGGATTTTCGCTGGGGACAAATCTATGGTGAACGCCCCCATTTTGAAATTCCCGGCAACCCCCCCCATCCCGATGACCCCTACACCATGACGTCGGTCACAGCCCAGCTTGAAACTTTACTTCGGGTATTGCCGCCGAAAAGTCCAGAAGTCAAGACTTTTGATAGTCTTAGATTGAGGGCCATCGTCGATGGTCTTTGTTAGTCAAGGAAAAACACTTCATGGAAAAAATTTGGGTCAATGAACAACTAGATCCCGCAGGCATTGTCTATGCTTGCATTGCTTGTCTGGACGAAGACGCCGCCCAGGATTGCCATCGTTCTTGGCAAGACAATCTGACTCCTGCCCAAAAAGCAGAGGGATGGACAGCGCAACTCCGCATGGTTAATTCCTGGGATGATGTCCCCGTTAATGCCCTTAAGTTAAGTTTTTAGCCAAAATCACTCAGTTATTCCCACTATCATTTTGGTATTAGAAAGGGTTTATTTTGCTTCTTTCCACTGGATACTGGATAGTAGATATATGCCATGGTCCCCAAACCTGAGTCAGAGCCAATCTTAAGAAATAGCCGTTGTTCCGCTCAACATTTGTCTTTGACCTGTTTTTGGTAAGCTGAAGGGTGGAGTTTCACCGGCAATTGCCCATGACTGTCGCCCCTCACCATCCCTTCAATCTGAGTATTTTTTGTAAACGTTTGCTCAGTTTTTTGTTTTTAACCCTAGTACTTTTGGGGCTAAGCCCCGCCCCTTCCCTGGCCACTGGGGTTTATGACCTGCCAATTTTGTCCCCTGGCTCTAAGACCTTCCTGGTGGATCAAGCAGAGGCCATCAGCCTGGCCAATGAAAACAGACTCAATAGCGATCTAAAAAAATTAGCCCAGTCCAGTGGGCAAGAAGCCCGGTTTGTAGTTATCCGCCGCTTAGATTTTGATGCCACCATTGACGGCTTTGTTAATGATCTGTTCGAGCGTTGGTATCCCGATGAAGCCAGCCAGAGCAATCAAACCCTATTGGTGCTAGATACCCTCACCAACAGCACTGCTTTGCGTCGGGGAGAAACGGCAGAGTCCCTATTGACCGATGAGATGGTGGATAGTTTACTGCGGGAAACCCTAGCTGTTCCCCTCAAGGATGGGGCAAAGTATAACCAAGCGTTGATTGAAGCTGACAAACGTTTGGGCGCAATTTTAGCTGGACAACCGGACCCGGGTCCTCCAGCCCTGGAAGAAATTAGTTTGGAAGGAACTTTCACTACAGCGGAAGAAACCGACGATACCAGTGCCACCGTTTGGGTAGTGGTGCTGTTGGCGTTGGCAACCCTAATTCCCATGGTGACTTACTTCTGGTATGTGGGCTTACCGGGACGGTGAACATATTCCGCTGGTAATAATAATTTTGAATTTTATGAGTCGGACTTAACCGTGCCCCTAGTTAGTCAATCGGATTTAGTCTCAGCGGCGATCGCCCATCGGGTCGTCAGTTTTCCCACGGATACAGTGCCGGCTTTGGCGGTGCGTCCAGAAAACTCAGCTTTAATTTACGAGCTTAAACAACGGGAAGCTAGTAAACCATTAATTTTGATGGCGGCAACCGTAGAACAAATTCTCCCTTACCTGGCAGGTAGTCAGCGGGAAAAGCAACTGTGGCAGGCAGTAATGGCAGAATATTGGCCCGGTGCCCTAACTTTGGTACTGCCGTGCAGCGAAAAGTTGCCCCCGGAAATCAATCCCCGTCAAGACCAGACCATTGGGGTTCGCATTCCCCGCCAGGCGATCTCCCTAGAAATTTTGCTGCAAACGGGACCCCTGGCCACCACCAGTGCTAATTTGTCGGGACAGCCCCCCCTGGAAAAGTTGGCCGATATTGCCGAAACTTTCCCTGCCGTTCATTGTCTAGATTGCCTCAGCCTGGAGCAACAGGGGCCAATTGGCAAAGGTCTACCGTCCACCGTTGCCCAATGGGACGGAGCAAAGGAAATCTTCCAAATTCTGCGCCAAGGGGAAGTTGTGTTGCAGGATTAGTGGCTTTCCATCTCCCCACCACCACAGACTGAAGCCCCAACGGAATCAATCACCCCTCTAATGGCGATCGGCAACCCCTAGCAACCACCGGCTAGACAGATTTTTTTCAGCAAGCTATTTACAAATTGTTACAATCTTGTTATATTACTCATATACATAACCGGCTCCCAAGCAAAGAAATCTCTGAGCTTGAGGCCAAATCCTTTGAACATTGACAAATACATAAGGAATTATAACCAAATGACAACGACTCTCCAACAGCGCGAAAGCGCTTCATTGTGGGAACAGTTTTGTCAGTGGGTGACCTCTACCAACAACCGGATTTATGTCGGTTGGTTCGGTACCTTGATGATCCCCACCCTCTTAACTGCCACCACTTGCTTCATCAT